>VGIZ01000001.1 GCA_016867675.1 Candidatus Aenigmatarchaeota archaeon
GTGTGCAACCAGAACACGCTTTGCAACTGGACAGGCTGGAGCTGCCAGCCCATGTGCATGTCAAAGGTGACATCCACCACATGCACGACAGGCGCGCTTTCAGGCAAGTGCAGGTGGGTGACAGGATGGTGCAACCCCTCGGGCATGACCGAGATGTTTGACGGCATGCAGGCAGGCGCGCCTGTGCCAATTGGCATGGACATATGCCCTGAACCCGGCAAGCAGGCCAGCGTTGACATATGCGGCTTCGGCATGAAAGACATGGGCGACTCCTATGGCTTCGGCATGGGTGTCCAGGATTTCAGCAACGCATCCGTATGCAACAAGGAGAAGCTGTCCTCATTCGTCATGGGCGGCGGAGGAAAGATGGAATGCCCCAGCGGGCCAAGCGGCGGCGGAGGCTTTGGCACAACATTTGGTCAGGAGAGGATAGGGTCAGGCAATGAAACTGTCATATTCATAGTATATCTGGACACGGACGGCATGACCACAGGCGGATGCACACTAAGCCACAACTCATCCGCGCCCGGATACGAGTTTATGCTCAAATACTCGTCCGTGTGGAACATCAACACCAGCAGGGCGGACGAGACGTTCAATGCATACAAGTGCGAGGGCAACTCATGGAAGGCTGCGGACATCAAGCTGAGCGCATGGAAGAAGATGATGTGCTCGGAGATAGGCGGCGCAATGATAGCCGTGAACAAGGCAGACCTGTCCAAGTTCACGACGCTGTACAATACGTCAAAGGACATCAGGGTGTCGGTGGCCACGATAGGCAACACAGGCAATGTCACAAACCCGACAGATACTGCAGGACCGGGCTGGACAACCCCGGGCTCCATTGATTTCGCCATCAGTGACGTCTTCAGCTATGGCGCCAACACCGCCATGTTCGAGGACATACTGAAGAAGGGCTTCCTTTCAGGCGAGGACTGCTTCAACAGCGTTGACGATGACAATGACGGCCTGACAGACTGCAACGACTGGGACTGCCAGTTCGCCCCGCGCTGCGCGAGCAGCGGCGTCAACCTGCAGGAGGACACGAGGGCTCCGCAGGTCATGGGCGTCAAGATTGAGGAGTATCCCGACGCCGCATTCATCACATATGACACCAACAAGCCGACCAACGGAACGCTGGAGCTTTATGGCGCGGACTCGCGCTGCACCAACAGGACAGACGTCATTTATGATATCGGCATACTCAAGAGCAGCACAGTAAGGCAGTACAAGCTCTGGCATGAGGCAATGATATACGATGACGGCAACCTTGCGGACAATGTGTCAATCAACTACCCGCTGGCGAGCGGCGTCACCTATTACTACAAGATAAAGGTTTGTGACACGAGAGGCAAGTGCGCCGTGAGCAGGTGCTCCAACTTCACGACCCCGTGCACAAACACGACGCAATGCAGCACACTGACAAGCTGCCCCTACTGCAACTTCGTCACAAGGATAAAGACAGCCAGCGACTGGGACGTCTATTACGACCTTGGCCAGGACGGCAATTATGAGCACTGGCAGGGCCATGTGTGCGGGCCGCAGGCAGGACTGAAGACAAACTATACGGACGGAAGGTACGCCAACATCAAGCTGATGAAGAGCGACAACAGCACATATTTTGAGTTCCTGAATGTCTCGCTTACCAAGACAGGGCTCAATGACAAGGTGAGGACGATAAGCGGCTCGGGCGCGATAATACACAACACAGCAACAGGTCTTGTGGGTCTGCCGTCGGAAACAAGGGACAAGATAATCAACAACCTGCACCCGGAGGTGTGCAAGGTGAAGATACAGGTCCCGAGCGGCGGCGTATGCGACACGCTTTACCAGTGCGATGACATAGGCACGAGCACGACATGCATCGACAGGACATTAGCTGCGGGCGGAGCCCCTCTTGACGCCGCAGCCTGCGTGTGGCTCGTCCCGTACTGCGAGTTCTCTGCATACAAGGTAAGGGTGGCCGGAGGCGACGGAGGCGATGGCGGCGGAGGGGGAGGTGGGGGCGGTGGCGGAACGACAGCCTCAACCATAACAGTCACAGCCGAGCAGCTCGCGGCGGGCTACACAAGCGAGCTTGCTGCGAGGGACAGGTTCAGGTTCACCATTGACGCTGATACGCATTACGTCACAGTGCATTCACTTACAGCCACGACAGCGACTATAAACGTTTCCAGCACGACTGTGCAGGCAACGCTTAGTATAGGTGAGACAAGGAACTTTGAAGTCACAGGAGACACGTACTATGACATCTCGGTCACGCTGAACAGCATAAACACAACAGCAAGCAAGGTGAAGCTCACGCTGAAGTCCGTTCATGAACTGATTCCAAGCGGGGCAGAAGCACCAACTGGACCAACAGGAGAAACCGGTGAGGCAGAAACAGGCACAGGCACGGGCGGAGCTCCGACAGCTGGCCAGCCAGGAGAGCTGCCGCAGCTTGACATGGGTGTGGTCCTGCCTGCGGCGGTTGTGGTCGTTGTTATAGTCCTTATAATAATTGTGTTTGTCCTGAGGAAGAAGTAAAGGTTTTGTTCTCAGATGACATAATGACATCATGACAGCTGAAGAAATAATAATTACGCTCAGGAAGCATTACGGCACCAGGCCGCGCAACTGGCACACGAAGCAGGGCCCTTTCAGGGTCCTGGTAAGCACGGTGCTGAGCCAGCGCACGCGCGACGAGAACACAGACCGCGCGGCCATGGCGCTGTTCGCGAAGTACGGCACCGCCAAAAAGCTCGCCGCGGCCAGCGTGAAGAATATTGAAAGGCTGATAAAGCCCGCGGGTTTCTACAGGCAGAAGGCGCCGCGCATAAAGCAGATTGCGGAAATAATTCATAAGAACTACAACGGAAAAATTACTACGAAGATGGACGAACTTCTTGAACTTCCCGGCGTCGGCCGCAAGACAGCCGGCTGCGTGCTGGTCTACGGGCATGGTATTCCTGCGATTCCCGTCGATACTCATGTCCACAGGGTGAGCAATATGTTAGGTATAGTGAAAACACAGACACCAGAACAAACAGAATATGCGCTGATGAAAATCATACCGAAGAAACACTGGCTCCTGCTCAACCAGCTCTTCGTCATCCACGGGCAGAACATCTGCAGCCCGATAGGGCCGAGATGCAGCGCATGCCCTGTGAATAAATATTGCAAATACTACAAAGATATTTACCTGAGCCCGCAAAAATATCAGACATGAAATACCAGACAGAGCATGACAGCGAGCCGAAATTCAAAATGGACCCCAGGGTGTTCGGGGAGCTTGACATGGTTGCCCAGTGGTCTCTGATAAAAGACTCAGGCAAGGATGTTTTCTGGGGCATCAAAACAGGCGGCAGCATAGACACCACGCCTGTCTGGGCGGACGGCATGATATACTTCGGCGCATGTGACCATCTGTTTTACGCATTGGACGCCGAGACTGGTGAGGAGATTTGGCGCTTCAAGACCAACGCGCCGTTTGCGGGCGGCAAGGCTTCCGTGGACGATGGTATTGTCTACTTCGGAAACTTCGACGGCATAATGCGCGCGATTTCCGCGGCTGACGGCTCCGAAATATGGCGGTTTAACACCAAAAGCAAGATATTCGAGCAGACAGTCACCGACGGGGTCGTCTATTTCGGGACCAAGGCGGGCATATTCTTCGCGCTTGACGCCAAGACAGGACGGGAGCTGTGGCGTTTCAGGGCCAAGGGCGACGCCATGCCGCCGCATGTGTCCGGCGGCAGGATATACTTCGGCTCGGGCGACCGCAACATATATGCGCTCGACCTGAAGGGCAGGCTGGTCTGGAAATTCGCAGCTGGCGGAGAGATGAACTGGGGGATATGCGCCGACGAGACGACGCTCTACTTCGGATGCAGCGACCACAACCTTTACGCGCTGTCGAAGGATGGGAGGCTCCGCTGGAAGTTCAGGACAGGGGGCTCGGTGATAACCATGCCCTGCCTGCATGACGGAGTGCTGTATTTCGGATCCTACGACCAGAATTTCTACGCCGTGACTACCGAAGGCAAGCTGTTGTGGAGGTTCGAAACAGGGAATATCCTTTATGCAAGACCGAAGGTCCACGAAAGAAAGGTTTTCTTCGGCGCGTGCGACCGGAATTTCTATGCTCTGAGCTTGGACGGCACGCTGCTGTGGAAAATAAGAGCAGAGGAAGACGAATGCATGGGCGTTGAGGCGCATAATGGAAGGGTCTTTTTCGGCGCATGGGACTGCAAGATGCGCTGCGCCGATGCAAACACCGGAAGGATTTTGTGGGAGTTCAGCACTAGCCTCGGCTTCCCGGCACCTTGCGATGTGGAGGGTGAAATCAGGGAATTGAGCTTCAGCATCATGGTGCCCGAGTCGGCTGAAGAAGAGAAGCAGGCATTGTTCAATGCGCCCAACATGGACGACGATGGAAATTACGAGGCAAGCATAAAATACCGCACTGAGATAGGCTACAGACAGAAAGGCAGATATGCCCGTTAGTGGTCTTGGATATCCATAGTTTGCTCTTCTATTCCGAAGGTACCGATCCCAAAATCTAAGTCTTTGTGGTGTTCGACCATTTGCACGAATAAACTCTTTCACCCGCGTTCACAGGACACGACCTTATCGTGTACGTCTTTCCTTTGTTGACCTCTTTCAAAAACCTCAAACCCTTATCGGAAATTTTATAACCCAACGGCGTCCTTCCTTCGAGGCCGCAAAAGCCTCTGCCGTTACATATGACTACACCGCCACTGCAGCGTTCTATGAGACCCCTCCTTTCTAGTTTTGACAGCCACGCTTGAGCATTTCTGATGGTTTGCTTCATCTCGGATTTCATATGGTGTTTTGTTACAATTCCCCTGACCTTTTGTGCATTGTGAAAACCAACAATGGCTGTGTTAATTGCCTTTGGCCCATATGTATTCTTTGTCATCATACTTAGGCCATAATCCAATTTTTCCTTTCTTTCCCCAACCCTGAAACCAATATCCCTTCTGAACTTTTCTAAGCTGAATTTTCCTTGTATATCAAAACACCATGAAACAGCATATCTTGTTAGCCTTTTTCTGCCACGGTAAACCCTGCCGCCGTATATATTTGTAACAGAATAGCCCAATTCCCTTAGCAGAGAATGTAAATCTAGAAGAAGACTCGGAACATATTCGTGTTTTTCTGTTATTTTGTCATATGGTATTTCCCGAGCTAGTTCAAATCTGATTGAATAGCTATACGGCGGTCGTATCTGTGCAGAGCCTTCATCATCAGAAAACTGCTGCAAAAAGCCAATCTTGCACTTCCGGCTTCCGTTTTTTATAAAGTCCGGCATTCTAGGATTCGTTGCCGTTTTCCTTCCGGGTTTAAGACCGAGACAAAGAAGTATCCTGCCCGCAATTCGTGGTAACAAAATCCAGTTTTTTCTGTCAGTTTTGATGTTGATGTCTCCAAAAACTTCTTTGGATACATCTTTGAAGCTTGTAATCATATCTGGGCAGAAATTTATGTAGCCGACACTCAGATTTTTTGAGAAGTTTCCGTCGCCGAGAACGGCGGCTATGAATTTTCCGCCATGAAAAGAATTAAAATTAAATGGTATTCTCGGATTTCGTATCCCACCACCCCGTGTTTTACCCCCTATCCAGACTATTCTTTTCTCATAGTTTTTTATGCCAAAAATCTTAACTATCTTAAGAAATATCTCGAGATTGTATGAGTCGCCGTGCCAGAAGAACGCTTCTAGCTTATTTTCTGGAATATCAGAGGTTCTTGACATATCCCTAATGCTTCGGAACTGTTTTTTCCTTAAATCAAATAATTTG
This sequence comes from Candidatus Aenigmatarchaeota archaeon, assembly GCA_016867675.1. Lineage (GTDB taxonomy): Archaea > Aenigmatarchaeota > Aenigmatarchaeia > QMZP01 > QMZP01 > VGIZ01. The sequence goes on from VGIZ01000001.1 coordinate 5,805, forward strand.
CCCTCAAGTTTATCATCTATTTTCACATATATGTTTTTACAGGACAGTTCACTTAGACTTACACTGCCATCCATCATATAAATACTTATGATTAGGAAATAATAAACATGATAGATTGTCATACACATCTGGAATCTCCGGAGTACAACCCAGACAGGGATGCTGTCATCGAAAGCTGCAGGTCAGCCGGGCTAAAGGCCATTGTCACCTGCTGCGCCAACCCCAAGGACTGGGAGCTGACGAAGGAAATTGTCGCTAAGCATCGCGGTTTTGTTTTCGCATCTGCCAGCGTGCATCCCCAGTATGTGAAGGAGCTGCCGGAAGCCGACATCAATAATTTCATGGACGTCATCAGAAAAAACAGCGGCAGCATCGTCGCCGTCGGCGAAACAGGCCTGGATTTCAATTATATCAAGGAGCCTGATTGGCGTGAGAAGCAGGCAGAGCTTTTCAGGAAGTTCATAGCTCTGTCTAATGAGCTGGACAGACCACTCGTGATACACGCCCGCGACGCCTACGAAGAGGTTGTCGAAATCCTTGAGCAGGAAGGCGCAAAGCGCGTGATGCTCCACATGTTCGGCGCGAACCAACTGGTCAAGCGCGTGATTGACAACGGCTGGAGCGTATCCATGAACGCCATAGTGATGAAGAGCAAGAAGCACACGAAGGTCACGAGAGACATGCCGCTCAACAGGCTGATGCTGGAGACGGACGCGCCCTGGCTGCGCCCCGACGGAAAAGGACGCAACGACCCGCGAAGCATAAGGCAGGTTGCCGAGAGGATAGCCGAGATAAAGAAGCTTAAGTCCGATGAAGTCTGGGACGCGTGCGCAAAGAATGCCATAAATTTCTTCAAGCTGCCCATCAGGCTCAGCACACATCCATTCCGTACTCTTCAAACAGGCCCTCCTTGACATACAGGCTGCTGCCTGTGCGCACGGCAACGGCTATCGCATCCGATGGCCTGGAGTCCAGCTGCAGCAGCTTGTTGCCCTGCCTTATCATCATGTCAGCGTAGTAGGCACCGTTCTCGAACCTGTCTATCTTCACCATGAGCAGCTCCATGCCAAACGTGTCAAGCAGGTCGCCAAAAACGTCATGCGTATTGGGCCTGAAGTCCCGCGCCTTGCTTATGCCTCTGGCTATGGAATCAGTCTGGGCGCCGTCCATCAGCAATATGAGCCCCCTGCAGCCGTGGCTCAGCTGAACAACGAACACGCCAACCTCGATATTGGGCTTCACATAACCATCTGTGGACAGCTGGGGGAGGCTGTAAATCTCGCTCATGTCTTGCACGGTTGTGGTGCTCCATGCGACCATCCCGCTGAAATTCATCCCGACCGACAGGCCGGCAGCTATCATACATGCCAGAACAATACCAAGAACTGCAAACCGGTTCATGCTTCACACCATGAAATACCTGACGGCATCGCCGATGGTTGACACTTCGATTATATCAATCCCAGCTGCCTCGGCTATATTCGTCCTGCGGGGCACAGTTTCCACCCTGCAGACCTCGCTGGCTCCGAACATCCTGCACGTCTTCTGGGACTCATATTTAACTTCAACAGACTGACCTAATGGCACAAGGAAGAGCTGCGCGCCTATCTGCTTCGCCGCCCTTGCCTTCGCCAGCGCCTCGCCTATGGGTCCTATGCTGCCGTCGGGGTTTATAGTGCCGGTCACCATCACGCTCTGGTTCGGCTGCTTTCCCTCAAGAGCCGCAATCGTGACGACCGCGAGCGCGCCGCCCGCTGACGGGCCCTCCACAACAGAGGCATTCGCCCTTATGCTGTATATGATGTCATAGGCGGATGCGTTCACGCCGGTGTATTTCTGCGCGACGCTTTTCGCTGTCCTTATGCTGTCCTGCGTGTCAGCCCAGAATATCAGCCTGTCTATGTTTACCAGCGTATTGCCTGAGCCGGGCTTTGCCTGCACCACCAGCAGCGTGGCAACGCCGTTGCCCTCCTCGTCCACGGCGGGCACTATGACGGTTGCGGTCATGCCTTCAGCGCCGCTGATGTCCTGGTATCTCAGGCTGTCCGTGCTGTTGTAGACGAGCACGGTCTTCGGGCTGAACAGACCGCCGGCAAAAAAGGCAAGCAGCACAAAAGCCATGACAGCTATGGCAGCGATGGTCTTCATGCTGATTATTTGGCTTTGTGTTTTCTTAAAGGTCAAGACAAAGCTTTATTACCTCGCGCATGTTTTTCATGAGCTCGTCGATGCTCTTTCCGTGAGTGTGACAACCCGGCAGGTTCGGCACTTCGCCTACATACATGCCTGCTTCCTCGTCCTTTTCTATTATAAAAACGAAGCTCATAACGGATATCCACCCTCTTGGAGAGCTTCCTATTCAGTAGTCTTGAGATGGCAGGACCAATCGTCATTCGGTGATGTTGGCGGATGACGGAATCACCGCCCGATGTAAGTTGGAAAGGCAGGGCCAGCCTGAGTTGATTGTCTGCTTGGTTACAACTCAGTGGCTCCTGCGTCCATATGATTGGGATGGCAGGGCCCCGTCGGTGGATGAGGAACTGAAACACAAGCTACCCTAGCCGCCGCCTCCGCCCTGCTTCCCTGCAAGCAGTGCCGCTGCGGTTTATGGCTGCTCCCTTCCGGGCCTCGCCAGGTTCGCCCCAATGGCAACCCTGCAGGACAAGGTTTCTCAGTTGGCAACAAGGACCTGCAAATCAGCGTCCGCACCGCCCGAAAGCCTCAGCCGCGCCATGATGACGGTTTGCGCTAACAGGCGACGCCAAGCCGCCCGGCCTGCCCTGCCGAGTAGAATATGGATGCCGTATTTAAATGGTGCTATACCAGCTTCCTCGCCAGCTTCATGAGCTTCGGCTTCTTCATCAGAATCTTAGCGAGCCTTGCGAAGCCAGAATTGCCCCTCGACAATTCAACGAGGTCATCACCCTTGAGATATTCGACGAGCCAGTTGAGGTCGTCGTCGGACATGGACTCCATGACCTCGCGCAGCTTCAGTATTTTCTTCAGGCTGCCACCCCTCTCCCTGTTCCAGCGCTCGTCATATTTCTTTAGGAACTTCTTGGAGAAGTCGCCCTTCTTCACGGCTTCGGCAGCGACCTCGGCTGCAATCTTCCCTGCCATGTAGGCTTCGGGTATGCCGCCGCCGTGTATGGGATTGACATGGTGCGCGGCGTCGCCGACCACCATCAGGTTGTCGGCCACGTTGCTTTCAAGGAACCCGCCGACAGGCACGCCGCCTGCGTTGACCTCAAGTATGGACGCGTCCCTGAACCGCGGCTGGCTGCGCACCCAGTCTTCAAGGTACTCAAGCGCCGTCTTCTTCGCCCACGGCTTCCTCACGCCGATGCCGACGTTTGCTGTGCCGTTTCCCTTGCTGAAAACCCACACGTATCCGCCCGGGCTTGCGTCATTGCCGAAGTAGAACTCAATCAGGTTCGTCAGACCCTTCACCCCAGCCATCTCGAACTGCGCGCCCACGCAGATGTCAACGAGCTTGTTGCTCGTATTCACGCCAAGCTCGCGCGCCACCATGGACTCGACGCCGTCCGCGGCTATGACGATTTTCGCGGTGACTTCATGCCTGCCGCCCTCATACTCAAGTTCTGCGGTGACCTTCCCGTCATTTCTCCTGAAATTCTTCGCCTCAACCTTCGCAAGAACTCTCGCGCCCGCATTCGCTGCGAGCGCGGCCAGGTGTTTGTCAAAGAGCTTGCGCTCGACAATCCAGCCTTCAGGACCCTTGTAATCAACCCTGACGGACTTGCCGTTGGGCGCATAAACAATCGCGCCGCACACCTCCTGCATTATCCACTGCCCCTCGGGTTTTATGCCGATCCTGTCAAGCATGCCGTGCCTTGATATGGCCTCGCCGCAGCGCTTGGGCGCGCCAATCTCAGCGCGCTTCTCCACGCCGAGCACCTTCAGCCCCAGCTCCGCGCAGCGCTTCGCCGCGCCGCTGCCGCCGGGCCCCATGCCGACGACAAGCACATCAACTTCCTTCGGGATTTCTATCATGCTATCACAAACCTATCACGAGCAATCCGTGCTCCCTTATCTGCTCAGGTGAGTAGAAATCCGTTGGATTGACCTTCATGACACTCTTGCATGCCTTCTCAATCTTCCTGCCTGTGAATTTCCCTGTCTTGGGGTCATACTCTTTCAGCAGCAGCGTATCCCCTGCTTTCACATTGAAGTCAGCCAGCCTCAGCTCAAACGTTTTCTCGCCTGAAAGCAGCTTGCTGAAAAATTCCGGCCAGACCTTTTTCTCGATTATCATAACATCACCCAACGCAGTGATCTTGCAAACGAGCCATTGCCGCAGGCAATTCCGTGCCATCCATCCGGCGATGACTTCAAGCCAAATTCAATCCTTTCCTCCTGATAGCCTCAAAGCCCCCACAGGGCAGAACTGCACGCAGGCGCTGCAGCCTGTGCATTTGCTGCTGCACTCTATCCCGTGCTCGGTCAGCCTGAGCGCTGCCACAGGGCATACGCCCACGCAGCCGCCGCACCTCAGGCACCTGCCCTTGTCTGCTGTGACAGCCATAATAACCCTTGCCTTATAGTATCAGATTATATATTATATATCCCCTCGCATCAGCCCATCTAACTAAGCGAGTTCGTTGTCAAAGACAAGGCGAAGGCTATGGCTGAGGAATTCATCTCCCATCCGCTCATCAAGCCGCACAGCATGCAGCACAGGCTCTACCAGGCCAACATACTGCATGAGGCGCTGCACAAGAACATGCTTGTCGTCCTTCCGACAGGCATGGGCAAGACGCCAATAGCAATCCTGCTGGCGGCGCAGCGGCTGGAGAAGTTCCCTGGCTCCAGGGCGCTGGTGCTCGCGCCCACGCGGCCGCTGGTGAACCAGCACTACAAGAGCTTCCTGAGGTTCATGAACATTGACCCTGACAGGTTCTGCGTGGTGACAGGTTTTGTGAAGCCTGATGAAAGGGAGCAACTCTACAGGGAGAAGCAGCTGGTTTTCGCGACGCCGCAGACCGCGCAAAATGACATTGAAAACAACAGGCTGAATCTTGCAGACTTCTCGCTGCTGGTCACCGACGAGGCGCACCATTCCGTGGGCGGATACTCCTATCCATTCGTGGCGAAGTTCTACCTTGAACACGCGAGGCACCCGCGGCTGCTGGGTCTGACGGCATCGCCCGGCGGCACAAGGGAGAAGATAAGGGAGATATGCGCGAACCTCGGCATAGAGGCTGTGGAGATAAGGACAGAACATGATGCTGATGTCGCGCCCTATGTGCAGGACAAAGAGGTGGACTGGGAATACGTGGAGCTGCCTGAGAGCTTCCTGAAGATAAAAAGCCTGATTGAGGGGCTGCTCGGCAGGCGGGTTGAGAGCCTGAGGAAGCTGAGGCTTGTGCGCTTCGCCAAGGTCTCCAAGAAGGAGCTGCTGCGGGTCCAGGGAGAGCTGATGAAGCGGCTCAGGAAGGGTGACAGGCGCGCGTTCATGGGGCTCAGCTCTGTCACGCAGGCGATAAAGCTTGACCACGCGCTCGGGCTGCTGGAGAGCCAGGGGCTGCCTGCGCTGGAGAGCTACTGGGCAAAGCTCAGGAAGGCTGAGAACCGCAATGACAAGGCGCTGTCAGGCAACCCTGACATCAGGGCAGCCATGCTGCTCACGAACGAGCTGCTGGAGCAGGGCTCCACGCACCCGAAGATGGCGAAGCTGTGCTCCATAGTCCACCAGGAGCTTGCAAGGAACAAGGACTCAAAAATCATCGTCTTCGCGAGCTTCAGGGACACTGTGAAGGAGGTCGTGTCAGCCCTTTCGCGCGTCAGCGGAGCGAGGCCTGTGATGCTGGTGGGGCAGCGGACAACGAGCCGCAGCGGCTGCCAGTCTGAGGGACTGACGCAGAAAGAACAGCTGCAGCGCATAGAGGAGTTCAACGAGGGGGGATACAATATCATAGTGGGCACATCCATCTCGGAGGAAGGGCTTGACATTAAATCCATGGACATGGCCATATTCTACGAGCCTGTGCCGTCAGAAATCAGAACCATTCAAAGAAGGGGCCGCGTTGGCAGGCACAAGCTGGGCAGGATAATCGTGCTCATAACCCGCGGCACTCGCGACGAGGCGTATTTCTGGGCAGCGCGCGCCAAGGAGAAGGAGATGCATAAAACACTGCACAAGATAAGGGGGCAGCTGGAAAACGAACAGAAGGATTTGGATGATTTTGGCGATAGCCAATAAAATACACATAAAAATGCATATTTATATATAAGTTATACAAAAATATACACATTATTATGAAAATGATAGCCTTGAAGGAAATAAGGGATATAAACAAGGAGTATGGAGGCAGCCCCCTGAATGAGGCGGAAATGCAGACAGCGATAGACATGGGGAAAACCGCCTACAAGTTGATAGCATATCTCTGGCGGGCCATGCTTGCAGGTCATGCATATTCCGATGCCAATAAGAGAACAACATACGTTGTCACCAGAACCATATTGGAAAGGAACGGCATGGCAATCGACGACGAATGCAAGATACGCATGGAAAAACAGATGCTCAAGGTTGCGTCCAGGCCGATAACGGACGTGAAGAGGATAGAAAGGATGGTGAAGTATGCTGCCGAAGGACATTAGAAGGATAATGGAGGAGGATGCCAGATTCATAGAGGCATTTGACACCTATGACCGCACCGGCGTTTTCCCGTTCAAAAAGACAAGAATAGACCTCTCCCTGCGCAGCGAAACAATTGAAAAGCTCAGGGAAGTTGCAAAGAAAAAGAAAACCAGCATGTCGGCGGTCATTGACCAGATGATGCTTTGTTTCGGCTGAAGTATTTAAAGCACCGAAATCTTTATAAACACATCGTGCAAATATATAACAATTCTTATACTCACTGCACGGGAGTGACAATATGGCAATTGCATCCGTATACAGGGATGCAATAACATGTTGAACAGGAGCGTCAAACATGGCAAAAAACAGGAAGCCGTCAAGGAAGACGAAACCCAGGAAAGCTGCGAGAAAGGCTGGAAAGGCTGGAAAGCTGGGGAAAGCCAGGCATGTTTCCAGGAAGCCTGCAAAGCGAAAACCGGCAAGAAGGGCAGCCAAAGCCCGAGGGAGGGCCAGAGCTACGCCTGCCCGCTCCCGACAACCAAAAATAAACCAGGATTTTGAGATACCCGTGGCAGCTGCGCAGCAGCACGAGCGCGAAAAGAGCAAGTGCCCTGACTGCGGCTCTGACAAAATCAGGTATGACCCCTCAAGGGGCGAGAGCGTCTGCGCCAGGTGCGGCGCTGTCACAAGCGAGGCCATGATAGACCTCACGCAGGAATGGAGGGCATTTGACGACGACCAGCGCTCCAAGCGCGTGAGGACAGGCGCGACCCTGACGCCGACCAAGCACGACCAGGGCATAACCACAGAGATAGGCAAGGGCCGCGGCGAGCTGTTCAAGGTGGCTTCCAAGAAGCGCGCGCAGTATTACAGGCTCACCAAGTGGCACAAGAGGCTGATAAAGTCCAAGGACAGGAACCTGAGCTTCGCGTTCTCGGAGCTGCAGCGTCTCATCTCGTTCCTGCACCTGTCAAGGGCAATCCACGAGAGGGTGGCAAAGCTTTACCAGCAGGCTGTGAACAAGGGGCTGGTCAGGGGCAGGTCAACCGAGTCCATAATCGCGGCGCTGCTCTACACCACATGCAGGGAGGAGGGCGCGCCAAGGACGCTGGACGAGATTTCCAAGGCATCAGGCATAAACAAGAAGGACATAGGAAAGACCTACCGCTACATCGCGAGGAAGCTCAGGATAAGGATTCTGCCTGCCAAGGCGCAGGATTATGTGCCGCGCTTCGGCTCGCTGCTCGGGCTTTCGGAGAAGGTCCAGGTCAAGGCTGTTGACGTGCTTGACGATGCGGGCAGGTTTGACGTCACCTCAGGCAAGGGGCCGATTGGGGTCGCGGCTGCAGCGCTCTACATCGCAGCCGTTCTTGAAGGGGAGAAGAAGACCCAGCGCGAGGTCGCTGACATGATCGGCGTCACCGAGGTCACCATACGCAACCGCTACAAGGAGATGGTGGAGGCGCTGGACATCAAGGACAAGATAGAGGAGCTTGTTCAGGAAGAGGAAGAGGCTGCGGCGGCTCCTGTGAAGGCCAAAGCCAGGGGCAGGGGCAGGAAGTAGGCTGTCGGTTTTTGGACCAAAGCCAGCTTAATCAAGCTTAAATATATAACCAACTATAGTTGTATATATATACAACCTGAGGTGAAGTTGTGGCCCAGACGAGAGGAAACTTAGAAGCCAGATATGCGAGATGCGAAAGGAAGTTCGTGAAGGTAGATAATATGCTTTATCGCGATTATCAGAGCATGGCTTATGAGGACTTGGATTCCGCAAGGAAGGAAGAAAGCCCGAGGTGGGCAGTGACGAAGGCTTATCAGGCATTGTTCATGATGTGCAATTCCATCCTTGTGAAAAAGGAAGGTTTCTACTCAAAGGACCATGGCTGCCTTATAGTAGCATTATTGCGCAATAATCTGGTCACAAAGGAGGCTTTGGGCAGGATTCACAAGATGCTCGAAGAAAAGGAAAGGCTGCTTTCTTCGTTAAGCCATGAGGACTCGTTCTCCGAGGAGATAACCGGCATCAGGCTCGCGAGAAACAAGTATCTGTATCTCCCAAAAACACTGCGCAAATCCGCGGCGCAGCCAAAGCAAATCATAGAGGAAGTCGCGGAACTGATGAGGATACTGGGCGGGATGGAATGATAAAGCAGCTGATGCCCCTGACAAGGAACAAGATGGAGATACTGGCCGCAATCTATGAGGACGGCGAAACCCACCTGCTGGACATTTCAAGACAACTCAAACTCCATCCATACAGCGTCCAGAAGACCATGGCCAGGCTTAAGCCGTTCCTCAAGTCCAGAAAAGCAGGAAGGACGAACCTTGTTTCAATAGACAAAGCGAGCCCGAGCTATCAGGAGCTTGCCCGCCTGATTGAGGACTACAGGCTGCACACGAAGAGCAGCATGGTGAACTCGGTGATAATGCATCTCACAAACCTGTTTTCAGAGGACAATGTGCTTGCATGCTGCCTGTTCGGCAGCTATGCCAGGATGTCGTTCTCCGAGGAAAGCGACATTGACGTCCTGCTTGTGGTCAAGAGAAAGGGACCTGCTTTAAGGCGCAAGATATCGCAGCTTTCCTCTGTCCTCGGGAAGGAAGTCAGCCCGTTGATATTGTCCCAGAGCGAGTTCGAGAAGGCGCTGAAAAGCAGGGAGCCGACCATAATGAGCCTGGCGCAGCCGCGGCAGAGGCTGGTTGTCAGGGGCGCAGGATATTTTCTGGGCGCAATGGAGAGGTGACGGCATCTTGCCGCGCCGGCGAAGCAGGGGCAGGAAGTAACCGGCTTCTTCGTTTGATTTTGCGATTTGCGATTTGCACTTACGGCTCATTGCGGCAGCGGTGAGAAGCAATATAGGCATATATTTATATATTAGTTAATCTACATAATATTATAATCATAAAAAAGTGATGTAGGTATGGATTGGAACCGCATAGGCAGGGAGACGGAAGGCCTCCACACGGCGGAGAGCTTCGCCGAAGAGCTGGGCATAAGCAGGCAGACCGCCATAAACTATCTCCATGCAATGAGGCGGGAAGGCATGGTCAGCACAGAGAGAGGGGCGCGGGGCAGGAGACTCTACAGCATATCACCGCTGAGGCTGAGGGAGTTCGGCTTTCCGGGCCTCGCGGAAACTATAAGCGCCAATTCACCGCTTAAGCTGTCCTCGCCTGTCAGGGAAAGGTCTGACCACGAGATAACGATTGAGGAAGCAATTGCAAGCGCCGCAGCATCAGGCGATTTCCGAATGGTCATGGCGTCGCTGCCGCTCTTCAGGAAGGTTTCAGACTGGTGGGAGCTTTACAGGTTTTCCCGAAGGCTTGGCGTGGCAAAGCAGGTAGGGGCGCTGTACTCCCTGAGCAGGCTGCTGTTCAGGGTGAGATCAGCAGACAGGCGGGTGCTCACGCTGATGAAGAAAGCCAGGGTCAAGGACGCTTTCATCATAAAGGGTATGAGAAGCAGCGACTTCGCAGAATTGGAGAAGGAATGGGGTGTTTTGCTGCCGTTCAACAGGTCGGACTTGGACAGGCTGAAAGAGACGGGGCATAGGTGACGCCATGCTGGGATTCAAGGAGCAAAATGAGATTTTCGCGCTGCTGGGCAGGACGCTGAAAAGGAAAGTTGAAGTCCTTGTCATAGGCGGCTCGGCCATGCTTTTCTACAACCTTTCCAAGACAGCCACCAAGGACATTGATATCGTGGCATTCTCAGAAGAAGACAGGAAGACCCTACGCCGCGCGCTGGAGAAGATTGGCTTCAAGTTGTTTGTGGAGCCTGACAGGCGGGGCCACCCCGCGAGGCTCTCCCTGGGCGACAGGGTAATAGACATATTCGCGGAATATGTGATGCACATAAAAATCTCCGAGGGCATGCTGTCCAGGGTCAGGGAGAAGGCAGAATTCGGCAACTTCATTGCGCTGGTCGCATCCCCGGAGGACATAATATTCTCCAAATGCATGACAGACAGGGAGGGCGACAGGAAGGACGCGGCTGACATAATAGCCAGGGCAAGCATAGACTGGAAGGCCATTCTGGACGAAGCAGGCTGGCAGTCCAGCCACAACCCGGACAAGATATTCGGCGTCTACCTTTTTGACTTCCTTGACGAGCTGCACCACAGCTTCGGGGCGGAGATACCCAGGGATGTGGTGAAGAGGATACTGAAAATCTACGAGGAAGGCATGGAGGATGCCAAGAGGCGGTACGGAAAACCTGCCTGAGACGCCCCTTGCAGCATTCTGAACACTTGCGCTACAACCCATTTCCTCTATAAATACCCGTTTCCCAAAGTATGCTTAAAAAAGCATAATATTATGCTTAAAAAGGCATAAACTGAAGAATATCGCATGGATACGAATGCATTGACAAGGGAGGAGCTGAAGCTGCTGGAGCCGTTCAGGGCCAACCCGCTGGTCAGCCTTAACATAAGAGGAATAGCGAAGAATTCAGGGAAGAATTCATACAGGTGGGTGTTTGGCGCGACCAAGAAGCTTGCCAGGCTCGGAATATTGGCCATGGAAACCCGCGGCGGCTCAAATTTCTATTTCCTCAACCTCAGCAGCACCTTGGCGCTAACTTACTTGGCGCTCCTCGAGCAGTTGAGGATTCCTGGCGATCTGCCAGCAAAGAATATCCAAAGGCTCATCTCACTGGTCCCCGCCTCTTACTTCTCGTTCATCGTCACAGGCAGCTATGCGCGGGGAAACGCCACAAAGAAATCAGACCTCGATGTGGTGGTCATCGCAGAAAGCGACTACGACGCCAAGAAAGCTATGGCAGTCCTGACCAACGAGGGCGAACTGATGTCGCCGAAGGCCCACGTGTTTTCCTTCAGCAAGGGCGATTTCCTCAAGATGCTGCTGGATAAAGGGGAAAATTACGGCAAGCAGCTCTTTAGGAACCGCCTCATACTCTTCGGCTCAGAAAATTATTATCTTATCCTAAGGGAGGCAATAGAGCATGGATTCAGAGGCTAGGCTTTACATTGAGAGGGCAGGGAACGAGCTGAGGCTGGGCAAGGCTGTATTCAACCTGTCCAGCAACGAGAAAGCAAAGATAGAGCTGGGAGCGAACCCTGACGACACTTTCTATTCGGCGGTCATCTCCCATTGTTATTATTCAATCTTCTATTCAGCCAAGGCTTACCTCCTGTCAAAAGGCGTCAGGACAAGCCCGCCTGAAGAGCACAGGAAGACCTATGAGGCTTTCGCCGCGTTCGTAAGAAAGGGGGTTCTGGACAGGGAACTTCTGAGGATTTACGACGACCTTCTGGTCAAGGCGGACGAGCTTCTGAGTCTGTTCTCCCGCGAGAAATGGAAGAGAGGCCATTATACGTACAAAACCATAGCCCAAGCCAACATACCGCCGGCCGAGGAGTCGCTGGCAAACTCTGTAAGGTTCCTTTCAAACATAAACAGGATACTGGGGTCATGAGTCAACCAACTCTTGCACTACACACACTTTCCCCTATAAATACCCTTGTCGGACAATAATATTGTATAGCCGTATGTAGTGCAAGCCGCAGCGGCGGGCGGGTCATTTGCACTACAAGCTGTGCACTGCACACAGCTCATTACAAACGATACCTTGGCCAGCTTGTCTGGCCTCAGTTGGTTCGGGTGGGAATCTGGCATACAAGACCTACAAGAAGGTCAAGGGGAGGAAGCATGGGCCCTATTTCTACAAGAACATACGCACAAAGGAAGGGGTGAAGACCATCTACCTCGGCAAGGACAGGGAGAGCGCGCTGAGGAAGGAAGCCGAGCTTGCAGGTGAGCGCGAGAAGGGGGAAGACCGTCCCTTCAGGAGGGTGCGGGCTGTCAGCCGCGGCAGGAGCCTGCCCTACTGGGTGTATGTCCCTGTGCTCGTCATAATCGTGGGCGCGTTCTTCGCGCTGCAGCCGCCTGCCATCAGCGTGGCGGTCAGCACGCAGTCCGGCATGCAGGGGAGCGCGCAGGCATACAGGGCGCTGGACGGCAGCATCAACGTCAATATGATGTCCGCGGCTGTGGAGCCCGGCAAGCCCGCCCCGCAGGTGAGCATAACAGGCATAACATCCCCGCCAGCGAGCATAGAGTCAAAGATAGACCTCTATTCAGGCGGTCAGCCGGAGAAGGGCAGGATAGCCACGCCTGTTGTAGCGGTAAACGAGGAGCTCAGCTTCAGGGAGGCAACGGTGACGCTGCCCAAGAGCGGCGATGTGAACGCAATAATGCGCTGCAAGGGATTTGACTTTGAAAGCTTCACATGCCCTGCATGGGAGAGGACAGGCATACCCTTCACTGACAACGGCGACACCATAACGTTCAGGGTCAGCAGCTTCTCCGCCTACGCGGGCGCGCTCATAGAGATAAGCAAGGCAGAGCTGCTGGACCCGGGCAGGAACTTCATCGCCGACATCTACCAGCAGGTCAGGAGCAGGGACGGAAACTTCTCGGCTGTCGGGGACAGCCAGTACGTCAGGGTCACATTTGAGCGGGCTTTGGACAATAGCAAGGACATCACGGTTTATGCAAAATCCGCTTCCACGAGCGAGATTGAGGTTTATCGCGAGGATGGCAATGAAATTGTTGCCAAGTTTGAGGATATTTCGGAAGACAGGATGTACAAGGTTTATCTGGCAAATCTGGAGGAAGGAGAAAGCCGTGAAACATTTGACTTGAAAATTAATTCAGAATCTGGAATTGAGATTGATTATATTGTTGACCCAAGCGGAGAGGAATGCTGGGGAACAATCACCGCTTCCTGCGGGGACATTCTTTCTGGATCTGCATGCACCAATGTTTCAAGCTGCTCATGGGACTTATGCGCCAATGATTATGACTGCTCCATTTGGGACGGAAACTCTGAGGAATGCGATACACATCCATATTGCAGCTGGGATGACCCTTATTGCGGTGGAGACGGAAGCTGCAATGGATTTAATAACTATGAAGAATGTCAAGCTTATGAAGCTGCCGGCTGTTCTTGGAACGTGGGATGCTCGGGAGACGTTACAGACACCGGATGCTCTCAGCTTTCCAATTCTGATGATTGCGGGGCTGTTTCGGGATGCACATGGAGCTTTCCTCCGGCGAATTTATCAGATACCATTTACAGATGCGGGAGCCTTTCAGCCGGAACTTATGCATTAAACCATTCCATTTCTGATTCAGGAGACTGCCTTACGATTTCAGCGAGCGATGTTGCCATTGATTGCGCAGGATTTTCAATCACAGGAGACGGCACAGGGACAGGAATAAATGCAGACGCAACCGGAAATGGCGAAAATGGTCATGGTGTTATGATTAACGACTGCAATATAGGCAGCTTTGAGACATCTGTCTCTTCGTCAGGGGCTGCAAATTCAGAGGGAGGAAACGGAGGCAGCGGAGGAAACATAACAATCAACAACTCAATAACAGGAAACATTGCGAGCAATGGGGGATATTCTGACACAATAACAAGCGGAAACGGAGGAAACGGAGGAACAATAACAATTACAAACTCAACAGCAGGAAACCTGAGTTCTGTTGGAGGCAGCCCATACGGATATTCTGTTGCTGGCGGTTCTGGCGGGGATATCTATGTCGTTGATTCTGTGGCAGGAAACATAAATGGCTATGGGGGAGATGCCTCAGGAGGAAGCTATGGAGAATCAGGAGGCAGCGGCGGAAATGCGATAATTAACAACTCAGTAACGGGAGATATAGATGTTTCTGGCTCAAGCGTTGGTTCTGAGAGCCAAGGTAACGGAGGAAGTGCGGGAACAATAACAACAACAAACTCAACAGCAGGAAACCTGAATGCAAACGGAGGAAGCGGCAGAAGCGGCGGAAACGGCGCAAATGGAGGCGAAATTACAATTTCAAAATCCAGCATAAACCTGAACAATAAAGCAATATCCCTTAATTACGGGACAGGAGGATATGGAGATGGCGCGGCTGGAATCTTGACCTTGAATTATTCTTCATCATTCTCAGACGAGGGGGCAACCTACGGAAACGACATAAAATTGAAAATTATAAACAATTACGGAAGCATACACTGGTATGACAATGTTGTCTCTTCCGGATTATCCGGCTTGTCCTCTGTTGCAATCGCAAACAATTCGGCTTATGTAAATTCCTCTGCCCTCCCGTCTCTGAGCATTCCCGCGAATGCAACGTTGTATGGAATCGGGAACAGGGGTTTCTCCAACCCGAGGGTGCTGAAGGACGGCTTCACATGCACAGGTTGCACCAATTACACGGCATTAAACGCCAACACCGTCCTGTTCAGCGTGCTGGGCTGGAGCAACTACTCGGTTGGAGAGGACAACCCGTCGAGCATAAACGTATATCCCGAGCCATACAAGATGAACAACTACACCAACAACGACACGCCGCTGTTTTACTTCAACTACACGGGCACGGACATCACGGCATCCTGCGAGCTCTTCATCAACAGCACAGGCTACGGCACGAACACATCAGCAGCCAACAGCACATCAACATTTATACTGGCCAACCACAGCCTCGCCAGCCAGGACTACTACAGCTGGCATGTCAACTGCACAGGCGCAGCAGGCAACACAGGCAAGTCAGCATCCAACTGGCTCATTTATGACGCGACGAAGGCCAGCCTGGCGCTCCAGACAACCACACCCAACGGCTCGTTCACCAGAAACACCAGCGTCTACATGAACCTGACCTTCAATGACAACCTTGCCGCGCCGGCCTACTCCTTCATCAACTTCAACAACTCGCTGGCGGGGTGGTGGAGGTTTGATGATGCCGACCCCCTCATGGACATGACAGGCAGCGGCAACAACGGCGCGGCCGAAGGCAATGCCAGCCAGGCAGCCGCAGGCAAGTTCGGCGAGTCATTCGCCTTTGACGGCGACGGGGACTATGTTGAAACGCCAGAAGACGAACGGTTCGGGAACTATGACCAGATATCCATTTCATTCTGGATGTATCCTTTGGCGGTCGGCGGCAACAACCCGCCAGAAACAGGCAGCTCAACCCTTGTTGTCACAAATTCCATCAATCAACCCAGCCTGGACTGGGGCTTTGAATATCGCAACAACGGGAGTTTCAGCTTCATGCTGTGGCAGGGGTGCGACGAAAACTGCGGTGTTGCAACTCCCCTGACAGAGACAAATGCATGGTACCATGTTGTCGGCACGTCTGACGGCTCCACAATGAAGCTTTACATCAACGGCAACCTTACCGCAACCGGCAACTCGCGCACAGGCAGCTTCGGCCCGAGGAGCATAGGCATAGGCACAGGGCTGTGCCTCGGCTCCCCCTATGCCTGCTGGGGAGGGTTTTTCAACGGCTCCATAGACGAGGTCATGGTGTTCAACCGCAGCCTGAACAGCACAGAAATAGGAGCCCTCTACAATTCCAGCCAGTACGCATTGAACGCCAGCTTTTCCGGCCTCGCTGACGCCAACTACACCTACAGGGCATACACCATTGACGCCGCGGGCAACATGAACAGCACAGGGCTGTTCCATATGCAGGTTGATACAACCCCGCCGGCAGTCACGCTTGACAACGGCACTGCGGCATCCCTGAAGCACGGAACAACAGCCATGCTGCAGGGCACATGCTCTGACAGCGGCTCAGGTCCGAATCAGGCATGGACGAACAGCTCATACTTCACGGGCGTTGACAGCAACGCTGCCATAATCAACCTCACCAACACATCAAGGCTTCCGAGCAGCCCGATAACCATCTACGTCTTTTGCAACGACACTATAGGCAGCAACGCTTCGGCAGGACCGATAACATTGTCCTTCACACCGCCGACGGGCACGGCCCACTACAATGACGCCAGCTCAACCATCAACGTCACAGGACCCGCCAACTGCACCAGCCTTGTTCAGGACATGAACAACCTCAGCATAGCCAGTCCCTGCACCTCGCCCTTCGCCGGCACCTGCATAAGCGTGGCGGCGAACATCAACGTCACCGACAAGAAGGTCGGCGGCAACCTCACGCTCAACGGCTGCGAGCTCAGGATGAACATGACGGCCGACGGCTCCAGAATCATCACTTCCTGGGGCAACCTGACGGTAATAAGCTCCAACATAACCACGAACAACAGCAACTTTGAGACATCAATCACGGCCAAAGCCGGTTCCAACTTCACGATGAGGGACAGCGCGGTCAGCGAGCTGGGCTGGGGCGACAGCACAAACCAGGAGGGCCTGGCGCTGAACACCACCTCAACCATAATCAACACCTCATTCCTGAACGGCTTTATGTGCATCAAGCCTTACTCCGGCGGAGGCGGAAGCGTGATTGAAAACAGCACGTTCAATGCGTGCTTCAGGGGGGTCTACCTGTATTTATCCGACGGTAACGTGATAAACGGCAGCACATTCACTTCCTGCACAACTGGAGTAATGACAGCAGGCGGCAACAACATGATTGAGAACAACATATTCAGATCAAATACTTATGCGATATCATTTGCCAGCGGCAATAATAACACATTGAGGAACAACAGCATCTGGAATTGCCAGATCAGTTGCCTGTACTTTGGGATCTCGAACAACAACACCATAATAGGAGGCATGGTCAACCTGACCAAGGTAATGCTAATAGACATGCGCTGGTCCAATAACACGCTCTTCCAGGATGTCCGGTTCATCAACGGCACAAACATCCCCGGCGGCATAAACCTCACAGGCGAGGCAAACAGCCGGTCCCAGGCGACCTTCCTCAACTGCTCCTTCACTGGGGTTACCGAGGCCACAGGCGCCAACAGCCAGATCGTCAGATCATGGTACCTTGACACCTATGTCAATTACACCAATGCAACAGCTGCGGCAGCTGCCAACATATCGGTGCGGAACGCAACCAGCATCCTGCTCAACTACACCGCAGCCAACAGCACAGGCTGGGGCTACAGGCTCAACATCACCCAATACATCAATAACAGCGGCACCGTCACCTACGCCAACAACCACACGATTTACGCCAACCTGAGCGGCTTCCTGAACGCCTCGATGAGCTGGGACATCGGTGGCGGCGCGTCAACCTATGGAACAGGCGGCGCCTGGGGGGACTGGGGCGGCAACAACACGAGGCTCACGCTGACGCTGGACGCCATAACGCCGCCTCTTGTCAATGCGGTCAATGCGACCCCGGCCAGCCAGGGCTTCGGCCAGAACGCCACCATATGGGCCAACGTGACTGACGCCAACGGGCAGGCGGACATAAGCGCGGTCTGGACTCAGGTGACAAGCCCGCTCGGGGAAACCAGCAACCTGACGCTATCCAGCGCAGGCACCTACCTGTGGAAGGGCAACTACACGCTGGGCTTCACCAACG
>VGIZ01000002.1 GCA_016867675.1 Candidatus Aenigmatarchaeota archaeon
CACCAAGGGCAAGGAGCAGTGCAAGGACAGGGCTGTTGTTGACCTGCCCGCGGACGCCAGGCCTGTCGCCATAAAGTCCGAGCCCTCGCTTTTCACGGAGAAGGAAAAGGTGCTGGTGGAGAGGGCCATGCACAGGCCTGTGGAAAGGTCGTCTGCATCACCGACGCTGGCGGAGCTGGCGGCGAAACAAATGCAGGCAAGACCTGAGCCGGCGGCAGCTCCAGTCCGCCCGCGCAAGCCGACGCTCGGGGTCGCGCCGAAGGCAAAGCCCGCCCCTGCTGAAGTGAGGAAGCCGGCCCCTCAGCAGAAGCCTGCGCAGCCGCAGCAGAAACATGTGCAGCAGCCAGACAGCCTACCGCATCGTCCGAAAGCAGGGCTTTCGGCGAGCCCTGAGACCTCTGTCTCGGCGGCTCCGCGGTCCAGTCCGCCGCAGATTGTCCCGCCGCTGAAGATGACGCCCGAGGAAGCCATCAAGCTTCTGGACCAGCAGCTCTCCGGCAAGATAAACGCCAAGTTCAGCAAGGGCGGCAACGAGGCAAGGACCGACGCCGAGAAGGAAATCATCCGTCGCGCGGTGTGGGGCGGGGGGACTTAGAAAGCTGGCGTCAGATTACCACTATCTTTGAGGCGTCTTTTGCTGGGACGAATATCCTTTTCTTCCCGCATTCAACTACAACTGATTTTTTGGGGAGCTTCTTTAACAATTCTGGGTTCTCATCAAGTTTGCGTATGATTTCAAACGCCTCTATGAAACCCTTCCTGATAATTTCATCATTGGTCTCTTTCATGTCATTCGCCTCTGAACTTCCTGACTACTTCACCTTCGCCCACCCGTCGAAGTGAATCTTGTCGTCGCTGAAGACCTCGACGACTTTGTAACGACCCCGCGTGCACAGCTTGCCCTCCTCAATCAGGTGGCGGACTTCAGTTATAACGATGCTGGCCTTGGGCCTTGACAGCTGCCCGCCTCCTTTGGTCTCGCAGAGCGGTATTTCGCCCAGCAGCCAGTAGAGCCGCTGGCCTGTCTTCAAGAACTCGTATTCCTTCCCGGCCTCCAGCTTCTCTGGGATGCACTCCTCCCTGCGGCAGTTCCAGTTCTTGAACTGCTCCCAGTTCCTCAGCGCGAGGTCAGGGTTGAACTCCACGGAGATGCCCATGACTAGAATTATAATGCATGGATATAAGTTTTCCCTGAAGGCTTTGGAAGAAGAGTCAGCTCCTGTAAAAGCCCTCACTCCAGCCACTGCTTCTTCTCTATGCGCTCGGGCAGGTAGGTGTCGGTGATGAAGGAGATGTGCTTGCGCGACAGGGCTTCCAGTTCCAGCTTGACGTTCTTCTCAACCATGTAGTGCAGCTCCTTCTGCCACTCAGGCTTCTGGAACCACGGATACTTGAGGATTTCCTTGATTCTGCGCTTGTCCTCCTCGTTGAGCCGGATAATCACTTCCTTCGGCAGCTTGTATTTCTCCCAGTCCATGGCACTCAGGCCGATGAAGCGCGCGGAAGGGACGGCCATGCGCACAGACTCGTATGCAAGGTTGATGGAGCCCTGCTTGATGACAGAGTAGATGTAGAGCCCCCACGGGTCTGCGTCAACAAGGACGTAAAGGGGAAGCTTGAGCTCATCGGTCATGCGTCTCAGCAGGCGCCTCACTCCCCTCGGAGGGACGCCCTGCCCGTGGATGATGATGCACTTGTGCTTCTTCCAGAACTTGTCCTCGTTGAAGCGGCGCCAGACAGCGTCCTTCTCTATGAACAGCACGTACTTGGCCTCGCATTCCTTGAACTGGATGACGTCGGCCTCGCAGATGCTGGGGATTGCATGCCCGCCAGAGCCCTGCTTCCTGCAGTCTATGTCGTCGCCGCTGTCAACAATCGTGATGTCGCCAACAATCGCGCCTTTCGAGGAGGCAAACAGATGCAATTCCTCCCTGAGGGCGTCAAAGGAGACTTCGATGTCCTCGATGATGGGGTCGCTCTCACTCTGTTCGTCGAACGTGTTCTCTTCAGTCTCGCCAATGGTGTGCTTGGTCATGTAGTAGAGGTCACGGATGGACGTGGTCTTGCCCGTTTCTATTATCTCCTTGCACGCGTTCGCCACAAGGAATGTCTGCATGAACTTCTTGGCCTGGCCGATGTTGAAGAACGTGCGCGTCTGCTGCTTGTCGCCCAGCTTGATTATCTTGTCCTTCTTGTCGAAGTAGACGTTTGACAGGCCTCGCAGCGGTATGCTGACCTTGGGGTTCTTCTTGGACTTGGCCATATTGATTATCTCTTCTGCCTCTGTCTCCAACTTCTTTATTATCCGCTTGTCCGTTTCCCTTTCTGGCATAACCTTCGCCTTCCTCTTTATGACGGAACCGCCTGTTTATCTTGGTTGATGCGGTGTGTAAATTTTATTCTTCGCTTCCCTCCGATTCCTCTTCCATCTCCTCGCCTTCGGCACCGCCTTCGCCTACGGGCTTTTTCTTGGCCTTCGGCTTCTTATCCGTGCTCTTATCTATGACAGGCTCGCCCTCCTCGCCTCCGAGGTCGCCGGAAATATACATCTCCTCCGCGAGTTCCATGAGTATCTTGTAGATGTCGGCCTTCTTCTTGCCTGTCAGGGCTGCCAGCGACTGCGCCAGCTCGTCCGAGTAGTTCCTGAACATCTCCTTCTTCTTCGCAGCCTCCACGCTCCTGAACTTCTTGTTGAGGTAGAGCTGCATCTTCCTCGCAGCCTCTTGTATTGCAAGCTTCAGCTCCTTTATTATGACAGGATAGCTCGCGACAGCCTCCTTGGACTCGGACGTGAACGGCACCCAGACGCTGAATATGTGCACGAATATCGCGACAGGTCCTGTCGGCAGCTTGTCAGCGTCAATCCCGTAGCGCTTCCAGTCTATGCCCATGATGGACTTGGTGATGGCGCAGTCTCCTGCCTGGTAAAGCAGCGGCACGCGGTTTGCCAGGCGCATTATCCGCGGCTCGGTTATGGAACCGCCGTAGGCAAGCCCGACCTCCACCTGGAAGGGCCAGCCGCGGTAGACAGAAGGGGGCCTTGTGACAGCCGCCATGTACTCGGGTGCCAGCTCCTTCTTCAGTCCGTTGAGTATGAAGTCCTCGCCGAGCGGCGAGAGGCAGTCTGTCGGCGGCCGCATGAGTTTGGTTTCCTTGATGGTCTTGACCAGCTTGACAACCTCTTCATCAGTCACCCTCTTCGGGTGCGTCACAGGATCCACGCCCGCCTTCTTGCATATCTCGTCAGCTGTCTGCTTGCCAACGCGTGAGAACTCGGTCTGCATGAATGTGGAGATTGAGCGCGCCTTGCTGTCGTGCAGCATCCTTGAGAACATGCCTATCTCCACGCCGTAGAGGTGCGGCTGGATTTCCGTGGGCTCAGGCGGCAGCTTCTCCACACCGCGCTGGAACTCCGCCCGTCCTGTCGGCGAATCAAATATGATGTGCGCGTAGGGGTTTGCTATCGCCGTCTGCTTGAGGTATTCAAGCACAGACTGCTTGTGCTCGCGGTAAATCCCTTCGCAGACGAAGGTTATCTGCACGCCCTTCCACTTGCCCTCGTTGGGTATGGTGTCTTCCTCGATTATGATTGCCTCGTTCTTCTTCACGTCTATCTTCAGCTTGTACCTGTGCAGCTTGCCGTCGCCTGTGGAGCTGACGACCTCCGTGGGCTCGCCTGTGGTCAGCTGCGAGTAGAGCACGGCGCCGCTCACCCCGATGCCCTGCTGTCCGCGATTTTGACGCAGCTTGTGGAACTTGGAGCCGTAGAGGAGCGAGCCGAAGACCTTGGGTATCTGGGCCTTGGTTATGCCCGGCCCGTTGTCCTTGACGATTATCTTGTACTTCTCCTTGTCCAGCTCCTCGACCTTGACGTAGACCTCGGGCAGTATGCGCGCCTCCTCTGTCGCGTCAAGGGCGTTGTCAACAGCCTCCTTGACGATGATGAGCAGCACCTTTATCTTGTTGTCGTAGCCCAGCAGGTGGCGGTTCTTCTCGAAAAACTCCGATATGGAGATGGACTTCTGGTGCTGCGCCAGTTCCTGCGCTGTCTTGATGTCTTCTGCCATAAGACCACATAAGCCGGTCATTTGAGTTTGGAGATTAATTGTCGCAGGTCATTTAAATCCATGTCAGCGACCCGCTTTTCACCGATGATATTACTTAATTCCATGCCTTTTATTGCTTCGCGGGCCTGGTTTTTCGTGCATTTTTTCGCCTCAACAAGGGCCTCCATGATAGCGTTTTTCACCAGCCTGTTTGGCTGCAGGAGCACCTGCCTGAGCACGGATTTTTTCGGCCTTATGGACACCATAACCGATTCCGTGTCAGGCTGCGGGGAGAAGGCTGCCTTCGGCACCTTGAACATCTCCCTGATTTCAAAGAAGATGCGGCTCTCAAGGCCAAGCCTGCTGTCAGACCTCAGCCTTTCGTAAAACCCTTCAGGTATTGTCAGAATGGCCAGCTCAAAATCAATCACCCGCAGCGCCTGCATCAGCGGCTCGCATATGGCGTATGGGATGTTGGCCACAATCTTGTTGAATTTTGTTTTCCTGATTAGTTTCAGCGCGTTGCCCTCGATTATCTCAACATTCCTGCTGCCCGAAAACCTTTCCTTCAGGACTGATGCAAGCTCATGGTCAATCTCAACAGCTGTGACCTTCGCGCCCGCTTGCGCGAGCGCCCTCGTCAGGTTCCCCGTGCCTGCGCCGATTTCGAGGACGCGGTTTTTTGGCGTCAATTCTGCTGCCCTGGCTATCCTATCAAGCATTCTCGGATCTGTCATGAAGTGCTGGTCAAGCGAAACCTTCATAATTAGAATTGGTTTCTACGTTTATCAAGTATCAATATAATCTGGATACCATGGTCATCGGCAAGCACACCAAGGGGAAGGAACACAAGGCTGGGAAAGCCGTCCCTGTCAGCAACAAGGAGGAGGAGATAAGAAAGATAGAGGAAGAGCTGTCGACGACGAAGTACAACAAGGCGACGCAGAAGCACTTCGCTGTGCTGAAGGCCAAGCTGGCGAGGCTGAAGGAGTCTGCGGAGAAGGCGAGCGGAGGCGCGCAGGGGCTTGGCTATGGCCTGAAGAAGGAGGGCGACGCGACGGTGCTGCTGGTTGGCTTCCCGTCAGTGGGAAAGAGCACGCTTCTCAACGCCATAACCAATGCCGAGTCCAAGGTGGCCGCCTATGACTTCACGACGCTGGTCGTGGTGCCTGGCATGCTGGATTACAAGAACACCAAGATACAGGTTTTCGACATACCCGGGCTCGTCGAGGGCGCGCACGAGGGCAGGGGCCGCGGCAGGGAGGTCATGTCTGTCGCAAGGTCAGGCGACATGATAATCCTGCTGCTTGACGCAGGGAAGGACGCGAGGAAGCAGATGGATATAATGGAGGCCGAGCTGTATGACGCGGGCTTCAGGCTGAACCAGCGCCCTCCTGACGTGATGATAAAGAAGAAGAGCACCGGCGGCTTCGACGTTTCAAGCTCGGTCAGGCTGACCCATCTTGACAAGGACATGGTGAAGTCCATGCTTCAGGAGTTCAGCATACATAACGCGGACGTGCTGATAAGGCAGGACATCACCATTGACCAGCTGGTTGACTGCATCATGAGAAACAGGATTTACATACCCTGCATCACCGTCGTCAACAAGATAGACGCGGCGCCTGCGCCTGAGCTCGGCAGGCGATGCATACCCATCTCAGCCGACAGGGGTATCAACCTTGACGCGCTCAAGGAGGAGGTATGGAGGCGGCTGGAGTTCAAGCGCATCTATCTCAAGAGGATTGGCCGTGAGCCTGACATGAAGGAACCGCTGGTCATGCGCGGCGACGTGACCGCAGAGTCCGTCGCCATGCGCATCCACAGGGAGATGGCCAGGAACTTCCGCTTCGCGCGCATCTGGGGCCCGAGCGCGCGCTTTCCCGGCCAGAAGGTGGGCATGCGCCAGAGGCTGCAGGACGGGGATGTTGTTGAACTCCATACCAAATGAACCTGAATTTGAGTTTCACGTCGACCCCACTGAAAGGATCCGCCAGTCGCCTTCTCAATGGCGACTGGTCCGCGAATGCGGACTTGGAGTCCGATGAGCTGCACGTGAAATGGTATCATGGCATCAGCCCGAGCATTACGCCCATACGCGGAACCCTGCCCGAGGCAGAGGGCGCAAAGCTTAAATAGTTGAATTACGAGTATATACTTATGGTTCAGTTCATCAACAGGGAAAGGGAACTGGAATTCTTGGAAGGGAGGTGCAGGTCCGGCGAAGCCGAGCTCATAGTGCTGTACGGCAGGCGGAGGGTGGGCAAGACCGAGCTCATCCGCAGGTTCGGCGAAGGGTGGAAGATGATGTATTTCCTTGGCCGGCTGGAGGCCAGGGAGGAGACGCTGAGAAGGTTCAGCAGCACGCTTGCCGAATCCTTTGGCGACAGCAGGCTTATGAGCAACCCGCTCCGCGACTGGGATGCCGCGTTTGAATACCTAGCTGAAAAGTCCGCACAAAGGGTGGTTCTGGCAATCGATGAGTTCCCATTCATGGCCGAGAGGTTCCCCGAGATTGTCTCTGTGCTGCAGGACAAATGGGACAACAGGCTGAAGTCGTCCATGCTCATGCTCATCCTTTCCGGCTCCAGCGTAGGGATGATGGAGAAGCATGCGCTGGACTACAAGAGCCCGCTCTATGGCAGGAGGACAGGCCAATGGAAGTTGGACAAGATGGGGATAGGGCATTTGGGAGCCTTCTTCCCGGGCTATGGCATGGAGGACATCGTCAGGCTGTTCGCCTGCCTTGATGCAATCCCGGGGTATCTCGTCAAGTTCTCGCCGGACAAATCCATCGCGGACAACATCAGGGAGCGGATGCTCTCGAAGGGCGAGTTCCTGTACGAAGAGGTTGAAATACTGATGAGGGAGGAGCTGCGCGACCCCTCGAATTACATGACCATACTAGCGTCCGTCGCGGGTGGGGTGTCATCATTTGGCGAGATTTGCAGCAGGAGCCGCCTTGAAAAGAGCCTGGTCTCGAAATACCTGCACGTGCTTGAAAGGCTGGGGATAGTGGAGAAGAGGCTGCCGATCACGGCCACTGCCAAGGCCGTGCTCAAGTCCAGCGGCGCGCTCTACTCCATGAAGGACAATTTCTTCGACTTCTGGTTCCGGTTCGTATACCCGAACAGGCAGGAGCTTGAAAGGGGCGCGGCGCGGCAGGTATCCGAAGCCATCATGCCGGACTTCGAGCGCTACGTGAGCAGAAAATTTGAGGATTTTGCCGCGGAGTTCGTTTCGCTCGGCCACGCGGGGACATTCGGTAGGGTCGGGAAATGGTGGGGTAAGAGTAGGGAGGGTAATATAATGGAGATAGACGTGGCGGCTGTCAATGAAAAGTCGGGCAATGCGCTTTTCGGGGAGTGTAAATGGCAGAGGGGTGTGAATGCTCTTAAGGTGGCGGAGGCTCTGGCTGGGAAGGTGGAGGCTGCCGCGCCTAGGGCAGGCAAGGTCACGCTGGCTATCTTCGCCAAGTCGTTCTCGAAGAGGGTTGCCAAGCTCGAGGGGAGAAGGGTGTTGTGCTTCGACCTGAAAGACATGGAAAGGGCGCTGTCCGCGCGCGCGAAGAAGCGGTGTTGAGCCATGGCGGGACGGGAATATTTTGGAACTTCACACAAAATAGGCATCAATTGGAGTTTCATGCCTGCAAATGCAGGCTGCAGTCATGAGCTCCACACGAAGTAGTCAAGGATTTTATTCCCTGCACCAATTTACTTCATGGCGGACGGGCTTTTAATTGCGGCTGTGGTTTTGCTGGTCATAGTCCTGATTGCAACCCTCAAAAACAACATCAGCCTGCGCTTCCGCCTCCGCAGCGGCGCGGTCAAGCATGGAAAGACCATGGAGCAGCTCATGCCGTTCTCGAAAGGGTATCCCTACGACCCGCGCGGGTTCAGGTTCATCGGCGACCCAATTGACGGCGTGCAGTTCAACGAAGACGGCGTCGTGTTCGTGGAGTTCAAGACAGGGAATGCCAGTCTGTCGGCTAGGCAGAAGAAAATCAAGGAAAACATAGAAAAGAAAAGGGTGGAGTTCAAAGAAATGAACTCCTGACATCCGGTCACTTCAGATCCAGCTGGACTCCGCCGACGAGCTTTGCAACGATGTTGTAGAGGAAAGCTCCGATGGCGCCGCCTATGAAGCCGCCAATCAGGCAGGCTACTATCATCATTACGGCACCGATTGCCCCAAAACCGGCAAACAAAAGCGTGCCCATGGCGCCCAGCGAGGCTGTTGCAAACGATCCTGCCGCGAGCATGATGATTGCCGTGACTATGCCGTATATGAGTCCCAGTATGGCTCCAACCTTCGCAGCGGACATGACTCCAATTCTCTTGAGTTCCATTTTTTACCTCCTCATTTCAATTTGAAATGATCAAGATGCTCTACAAATCCAGCAGCCCCCTCTTCCTTATCGCGCTGGGCGAGCCTCCCGCGTGCCAGCTGAAGCGGGGGCGGACCTGGATGGGGAAGATGCGCTCCGAGTTGTCGTCCATTATTATCGCCGCGCCCGTCTGTTTCGGCAGCTTGTTTATGTAATCCTGTATGTCCTCGGCGGCGTATGTCTGCATTATTGAGCGCAGGGCCTTGATGTCAGCCTCTGAAGTAAGGCGGTGGGACAGCACTATGTCTGACTGGGAAAGGGCGTCCTGATTCAGCTTGTTGGGCATCTGGGTTATCAGCAGCAGCGAGATGCCAGGCTCCCTGCCCTCCTTGACCAGCGTCAGCAGCGGCTCCGATGCCGCGGTCTCGCCCTCGGTGGGGATGAACTGGTGAGCCTCGTCCAGGCACACCCACACCATGGGTATGTTCTCCTTTCCGCCTCCGCCCATGACCTCAAACTCCTCACCCTTCCTCGCCTGCAGCCTGTCCTGGAATATCTTCCTTGAGAGAAGGCCTATGACCATGCTCCTGACGCTCCAGCCGCCCGCCGACCTCGGGAAATGGGAGATGTCCAGAACGGTTATCTTGCCGCGCATGAAGTAGTCGCGCACAGGCGTGCCGCGCTTCTCGAACACGCCCCAGTCCTGCGCAGCAGAGAACCTTGTCGTGAGCGCGTTCTTCACCTGCGCCTCAAGCTTCTTGCTGTTCTCAATCTCGTAGATGATGTCCTCAATGGAGTAGTCCCTCATCTTGGACTTAATCGTCTTGATTATGTGCTCAACAGCCATGCCGTTGGCGTCCAGCGGGTTGAACCCGAACGTGAGCATCCAGTCCTGCGCTGTCAGCTCGCTGCACGAGACCGTGAAGGGCGCGTCAACGCGCACGCCGACGTCCTCGTATTCCTTGGCGAACCCTCCCGGCACGAAGAGCCTTATGTCTATGCCCTCGGGCTTCAGCCCCCACTCCTTGAGCAGCTCCCTGTCCTTCTCGTTCGGGCTGCGGGAGCTCCAGTAGATGCCCATGGTGTCAATGAACAGCACGGCGAGGTTGTTCCTTATCTCCGGCTCCTGCCGGACTATTTCCTCTGCCAATACGAACCCGCTATAGCTTTTTCCAGAGCCCTTCTTGCCAGTGACCAGAATCGTGTGCGGCCTTATGACATCCATGAAAACAGGGTTGGTCAGGTGCGCGTCATCGCCCTCGCCGACGATGTGCTTGCCGATGAAGGCAGTGCCGCGCTCGCCGAAGGCCTCCATGTCGTTCCTGTCGCGGCCGACAATGATTTTCTCGACTATAAGGAACACCCTTTATGGCTTTATATTATTCTTGGCAATATTAAAGCAGAAATCGGGAGGTCTTTATGGCTGGAATCATTGAGGAGATACTGAAGAACAAGGAAGAGATAATCGTCGCGCTGCTGAAGGTCCTTGAAGGCAAGGAGACGAGGGCGAGGGTCAGGCTGGACGGCGTCAGGTTCAACGTCGGCAATTCCGTGGTGAAGATGGAAGGCGCGGTGGAGTTCACATTCGTCCCCATCGAGGACAGGAAGAAGTGAGTCGGTTTTTCCGTCACGTCTATGACACCTTCGGTGTCATGACGCGCCCGCTTCAGTTCTGCTGAAGCGGTGCGACGCTTTTGTAACCAAACGTATAGCCAAAAGGGTTTATGGGGTCACTGGGAATCGAACCCAGGCTGGCCGGTTTCTTTCATAGGAGAGCTCCTCAGAGCTCCAGCGCCATGCTGGAGCCGGCTGGACTGCCTTTATCCTATGACCCCGTCGTAGCTGATTTGCTTCTTATATTATTAATATGTCTTTTAAGTTAGATTTAGATATTGCCTCAGTGGCTAGCCTGAGTGTTGCACCGACAGCGGGCTGTCGGGCATGTGCCGATAAAGGGTTCACGCTTTGCGTGACCTGCCTGTTGCCATGGCAACAGAGCATCGGACACACCGCACTCAGTAGCCACTCTCAGTGATGTTGCCTCAGTGGCTCAGTCGGTAGAGCGTCGCCTTGGTAAGGCGGAGGTCGCGAGTTCGATAGCACGGAAGCACGAGAATTTGTGTTTCATGCCTGCGAATGCAGGCTGAGTGCAGGATGTCTCGCCTGAGGCTTCACAACTACTCGCTTGATGAGATTGATTTATGCGAGGTATCGAATGGGATTGCCAATCAAGGGTATAGATGATTTTGTCAGGAAGGAATCAGCAAGCCTTGAGACGGCGACGCACAACTACGGCCACTTCAAGCGCGTCGCTGACGGCGCGGTCTGGTTTGTCAGGGTGCTTGGTGGAGGCGCACGCGAGCAGCAGCTTGCCTGCATTGCAGGGCTGCTCCATGACATTGTCAGGCCTGCTGACGAGCGCGTGGACCATGCAGTCGCGAGCGCAGAGCGCAGCAGGCGCATACTGCAGCGGTTCAAGTTCAGCAGGGAGGACACCGATGCCATTGTGGAAGCCATCCACGACCACAGGCTGCAGCCTGCGAAATGGAAAAGCCCGCTGCACCAGTCCGTCTACCTTGCAGACAAGATATTCGAGCAGATGGGCGCCTACCTCATCTTCAGGCGCTGCATGTACGTGGCGGAGTCCGTGACGTACAAGGGCGTGCCGATGAAGGAGGCAATCAACAGGCATTTTGCGATGAGGATAGAGCGGATTCCCAAGGACGCATTTCCAAAGCGGTTTTCAGGGCTGGTCAATTACCAGTACGAGTGGCTAACCAATGCCCAGAAGGCCCTTTCGGAAAACCGGGCGTGGGCATGGGATATAGCCAAGGTTTCCTACGAGAACGGAAGGTCGCATGGGAAGGGGCTTGAGGAGCTCATACTGACCTTCGAGCCGTCGCATCCCGAGGCTGCGCGCGTGAAGGCAGAGGCCGTTGAATATCTGGAAGGCAGGAAACTAAAGTTTTTTGAGTCACTTGTTTTATATTCGTCTTATTAAAGGTATATACCTTTAAATTTACTAAATAAAAGAAGGCGCGATACTATAAAAACAGCACGCGCCTTCTGCCCTTGATTTTTGGTGAGTCAGACGCCAAGCAAACGCCTTGCCAAGTCAGGGAGCTCTGTAGGTCTGGCGCAGGTAAACGCGTCGAGTTCATGGGGCTTGCAGTAGCCCTGCGGCGCGCCAACTGGAATGATGCCCATCCGCTGGGCTATCAGAAGGTTGGCGCTGGCATCGTCGTAGGCCAAGCAGTCACCAGCAGGTATCTGCAGCGTCTGAAGGGCCAGTTCGAACTGCCTTTCCCTCTCCTTGCTCTTCTCGAGGCCGATGATACAGCCGTCGACAAACCTGAGGGTGCCGTGATGCGCGAAGAGCTCCCGGATGGCATCCTCGTTCTTGGACGACACGACGGCGATGGTGATGCCCGCCGCCCTGAGCCCTTCCATCATTGCCGGCACGCCGTAGTAGAGCCTGTTCTCGCCCAGCCAAGTTGCCTTGTCTGTGGCAATCCGCTTGGCGCGCGCGGCGTAAAACGCCTTGTTCTCCTCAGCGGGGCTCCTGAGGCCAGATACACCCCTTCCCTCGAGGATGCGGTTGATGATGGCGAAGTAGCTCTCCATCGTCGTGATATTGGGCCGCTCGGCCGTGAATTCCTCCTCTGTCAGGGGGAACGGCGTGCCGTAGAGTTCGAGCCACATGACGCATATGGTTCTGTAAAGTTCAGGCACGCTGTGGACGATTGCACCGTCCACATCCAGCAGCACTGCTGCGCGCTTCATGGTTGTCCTCCTTCTCCCTTCAGCTGTGGACTGGTTGTTTTTTGCAAGAAAGAAATGGGCGCCCACCCCGATGGCAGGCGCCCGATGGATGGCTGTCAGGCCTTGAGCAAGAAGACCGTATGCAGGTTGTTGCCTTGTGTTATGCTCGTGACCTCTATTTCTCCGAACCCGTTGCGCCTGAACTCGTCAAACCAGACGGTGACAGGCCTGTGGCCTTCGTAAGGGCTGAACATCGGCTTCACGCCCTTCTCCTTGCACTCAAGAGCGTGGCAGACCCAGAAACCTTCCTTGCCTGCCATTGAGAGGAGAGCCATGCGATCCAGTGATGTTTCACGCATGATATTCGGTCTCTCCTCCTCGCTGGTGGGGAAGTTCTCGTCAAAGCGGGCGAGGATGCCGGGTTCCACCATGCTGTCAAGCGTCTGGGCAAGCATGCGGAAGTGGGCGGGACTGCAGAGCATGGGATGGCACCAGTCCGCCACGCCGATGAGCGCACCTGACAGCAGGTGCTTGCGCAGCGCGCTCAGCACGAGGTCCACATCCATGTGGTGGAGCGAGGCGCCCATGAGGACAGCATCGGCATGGCTGAGTTCATGGCAGTATCCCTCGGTCAGCCATTCTTCGACCAGCGTGTTGCTGGCTCTGACATCCCAGCCTGCGGTTATTACATCCCTGGCTGCATTCGCCAGAGGCGTCTTCGACGGGTCGATGAGGACGGAAAGCCTCTTCCCACCAGAGGCTATCCTGGCGTGGAGCGCCAGTGTGCTGCCGCCTGGCCCGCAGCCGAGGTCGACGATAGTAAGCAGCTGTCTGGGGTCGCCGAGACGGCTCGCCAGCATCTTTGCCATGGCCTCGTTCATCTTGCCATTGGCGTCGCCGAGGCCTGCGCGATTGGCGCCATCCCTAACGGTGTTGTTAGCCTCTGGACCGACCTCGGTCCACTCGATCTTGTAGCCATCTTTTGCTGCCTGCTTCACAGCTGGATCCTCGGGGTCAAGCGCGATGCCCCACGCCTGCCAGAACTTCGGGGCGATCTTCAGCAGCGTGTCAAAGCGCAGGCACGAACCGATGTTTGATGCTGCGGCGACTTCCTCGATTGTCATGAGTCTTCGGCGTTCCATCGCAGTTTCCTTTCTAGTATTCGGGCTTAAGCCCTCTAGAATTTGCAGTGGTTCGTTGTCGGGGATTCGGGCTTCACCAGTCAAACATTGAAGGATAATCACCTAAAAGGCGATTCCCTATCCTCTCTCCCAGATGGATCCAGAAGATTTTGATAGTCATGGAAAAGTAAGACAGGGTGAAAAGAGATGCAAACATCCCCACTGGTGAGATAAGGAAAGCGGCCAGGAGGTAGCCGAAACAACACCAACCTATAATTTTTTCGCCGTATAGCGCCAGACCTTTATAAAGTATGCACCACGACGAGAATACTTCCGTAAGCACAAAGACCAGATAGAAGAAGCCTAACAAACCTGATGCAAATTCTATGTTGATCCTGTCAATCAACTTTTTTACATACCTCTCAAGAAAGCCAAAGGTCATCATCAGGAGTGACGATGTGGTGAAAGATATCAGGAACACCTCTACCGCAAGAATCAGGTCCCCTCTGATTGCCATGTCTCTGACTTCTTCGCTTGGCATATCCATCTTGGTATCCTTTCATGCCGCGGGCAAGACACTGCTATGGTGTCCTGCGTCTTTCCTGTTAAACGAGAAATCGGACAACAAACCCAAGTCTATTCCTGCTCTAATGCCCTGTTCTCCGGGTTTTGCCTCTCAATGGGGTTTCCAAAAAGGGCTTATTAGTTGTTAGGTTGGTAAGCATGATAGCGCGAAATTACTTCTAAGTAGTTACAATACTAAGCTTTATATATACAATGCCGCGCGGCCTAGGGAAAGAGGTATAAAGGCGTGATTCAATCTATTCCATGTCCTCCCACAAGGGCTTCGGCAAGGTAATCCTCTTCGGGGAGCATTTCATTGTGTATGGGCTGCCGGGCATAGCCAGCGCAATATCCGACCACACCACTGCAACGATAGAGGACTCGGACAGGTTTGAGTTCATTGACAACAGGCCCGAGACGCCGGGCTACAAGCAGACCAAGAAGGAAGAGATAGGGCGCCAGCTGGACGCGCTGCTGAGGCATTTCAACATCCTGAGGGAAGGCGGGTCTGTAAGGATAACCCTTGGCGGCAACCTTGTCTGCGCGTCAGGCGTGGGCGCGAGCGCAGCGCTCGCGACGAGCATCGCGCGCGCCTTCAACGAGCGGCTGAAGCTTGGACTGGACGACGATGAAATAAACAAGGTCGCCTACATGGCGGAGGAGGCTGGTTCAGGCAAGCCGTCGGGCATAGACAACACATGCTCGGTCTTCGGCGGCTTCATCACGTTCAGGAAGAACCTCGCAGGAGGGCCGAACAAGATAGAGAAGCTGAAGGTCAGGCCGGTTGAGATAGTGATGGGCAATACAGGCATCAGCCAGGAAACCAAGCTCGTCGTGGAGGATGTCAAGAGAAGGAAGGAAGCCGACGAGGCGTGGTTCGAGGGCATAAAGAAGGACTACGTCGACACGTATGCAAAGGCTGTGGATGCCATAAAGAAATCGGACTGGAATGCTGTCGGCAGGCTGATGGACAGGAATCAGGAGCTTCTGAGGCAAATCGGCGTCTCCTGCGACGAGCTTGAGAAGTTGATAAGGATAGCCAAGGACAACTGTGCGTGGGGAGCCAAGCTTACGGGCACGGGCCGCGGAGGCTACATGGTCGCGCTGACGCCATGGAAGGGGCTGCAGGAGAAGGTCGCTGCAGCCATGAAGGCTGCAGGCTTTGAAGTCCTGAAGACGACGATAGGCGGCTGACATATGAAAAGGACATTGCCTCATCTTCGCGTAGATTTCACAAAAGACTGTAACTTCAGGTGCTCGTATTGCGTCCCCGGCGGCGAAAGCTGCCCGGTCGTGGGCAAATCCTTGCCTGTTTCAAAGTTCAAGGGAATTTTGAATGCGGCCGTAGACAGCGGCTTCAAGGAATTCAAATTCAGTGGCGGCGAGCCTCTCCTTCGCAAAGCTGACTTTATATCAATGGTAAAGTTTTTACAGGGTCGCGGCATAAGCAAGATTAGCGTCACCACAAATGGAACAACCCTGAAACAGGATGCTACCGACCTGAAGAAACTGAAGCTTTGCCGAGTCAGGGTAAGCCTCGACACGATAGAAGCCAAGACATTCGCCAAAATCACTGGCTCCGATTGCCTTGGCAATGTTCTTGCAGGTATAGAAGAGGCTGTCAAACAAAGCATCCCTTTGAGAATAAATGCGGTTGTTACCCAGGAAAACTATGGCGGAATCTTTGATCTGATAGACTATTGTTCTGAAAGAAAGATTGACATTAAGCTGTTCGACCTGAACTGGTTCAAAGAGCAGAAGGCCGGCTACTGGGATAGGAACTTCCAATCACTCACCAATATTACTAAGAATCTCAGGAAAATATCATCGGGTGAAAGGATGGTTTATGCAGATGGTGGGTATGGCATACCCATGAAGGAGTTTGACGTCAAAGGAATACGGGTAAGGCTTAAGGACAGCCTTTTGGGGACGACATATTCATCGTTTTGCAAAGGCTGCCCACTTCTGCCGAATGGTCGGCAACACTTCTGCCAAGAAGGCCTTTACAATCTCTTCCTGACGTCCGACGGCAGATTGAAGATATGCAGGCATAGGAACGACATTGCAGTCGATGCCAGTGCGCCCGAAGCATTTGAACGAATAAAGGTTTACTACAAAAAAAGCAAATTCAGAGGGAAATTGGGTGGCTGAATGCAAACCATCTTCCTCGTCCGGCACGGCGAAACCCAGTGGAACGCGGAGAAGCGGATGCAGGGGCAGATACAGCACATCATGCTGAATGAGGAAGGCATCAGGCAGTCGCGGCTGCTCGCGAAACGGCTCGCGGATGAGAAGATAGACGTCATCTACTCAAGCCCGCAGGAGCGCGCGCTGCAGACAGCTGAGATGATAGCTGAGCCGCACGGGCTGAGCATCATCACGCATGCGGGCCTGGCTGAGAGGACGCACGGCCCGATTGACGGGCTGAGTATGGACGAGTTCAGGAAAAAATATCCCAAAGTCTGCGAGGAATACATGAAGACGCGGGAGATACGCGGCATAGAAGGCGCGGAAACGCTGGCGCAGCTTAGCAGCAGGGCGGCAGCAGCGTTCAAGGAAATTGTCCAGCAGAACCCGAAGAAGAACATCCTCATCGTCTCGCACGGCGGGCTCTGCAAGAACATCATAAGGGCGCTGACCGGCCTGCCGTCAGGGCCCCCGGATCTTGCCGATACAAAAGGCGACCTGAAAAAACCATCCCTGCGGCAGCACAACTGCTGCATAAATGTTATAAAGTATGACGGCAAGAGGTTCGTGGTGGAGGGGATAGACGACACGTCGCATCTTGAAATGGAAGTGGATTAACGGAATAGCCATTTCGAGATGGCTGGGCAG
>VGIZ01000003.1 GCA_016867675.1 Candidatus Aenigmatarchaeota archaeon
GTTCCGCGGAAAGAAGGTCGCTGTCATAGGCGGCGGCGACACAGCGGCGACATATGCCCTGCTGCTGGAGCAGATGGGCTGCGACACAACCCTTGTCCACAGGCGCGACGAGCTGCGCGCGGTCGATGTTTATGTGAAGGAGCTGAAGAAGTCAAAGGTCAGGTTTGTCTGGAACGCCGTCCTGAAGGAGATAAAGGGCGACAGGATGGTGAAGTCCATTGTCGTGCAGGACGTCAAGACGAAGGATATGAAGGAGCTGCCGATGGACGGCGTCTTTGTCGCCATAGGCAGCGTGCCTGCCAGCGAACTGGTTAAAAACATCGGCGCCAAGACCAACGAGTCAGGCTTCATCATGGTGGACAGGAAGCAGATGACCAGCGTGCCAGGCGTGTTCGCCGCAGGCGACTGCTCGGACAACTGCACCAAGAGGATTGTCACGGCGTCAGCCGAGGGCTCGGTCGCGACCGAGATGGCCTTTGAGTTCATCAGGGCAAGGGAGCTTGAGAAGCAATAAAAGCCAGACTAACATCTTTTACTTCTATGGCCATGGAACCCGACTGGACAGGCAAGCACAAGCCAAAATCTATCACTGAGATGGCGGGGCAAGGGAAGGCTGCTTCCGAGGTTATGGAATGGCTTCAGAACTGGAAGAAGGGCAAGGCGCTGATGCTTTGCGGGCAGCCGGGTGTGGGCAAGACCCTGCTGGCTGAGCTGGCAGCGAAGGAGGTGGGGCTTGCTGTTGCCGAGCTGAACGCGTCAGACGAGCGCACGCCCGCCATGATGGCAGGCTTCATCCAGGCAGCGAAGAGCAGGCAGCTGTTCGGCGGCGGCAAGGTCATGGTGATAGACGAGGCAGACGGCATATCAGGCCGCTCTGACCGCGGCGCTGCCGGCGCCATAGCCGAGCTGATAAAGGATTCCTCATATCCTGTCATCATAATAGCCAACGACCCGTATGACCAGAAACTGAGGGCAATAAGGTCTCATTGCAATGTCATCAGGCTGGGCAAGGTGCCGTCGCCGAGCATCACGAAATACCTCAGGGGCGTCTGCGAGAAGGAAGGCATAGAAGCAGAGGAGGACGCGCTGAAGAGCCTTGCGCGCTGGGCAAACGGCGACATGCGCTCGGCGCTCGGAGACCTGCAGATGATCGCGAAGGGCAGGGATAAGCTGACAGAGAAGGAGCTTGAGCCGCTCGGCTTCCGCGAGAGGGAGAGCTCCATCTTTGAAATCATGCCTGCGCTGATGCACTCGGGCTCAGCGAACGCGGCAAGGAACGCCATACGCAGCGGGGACAAGGACCCTGACGAGATATTCCTCTGGATTGAGAACAACCTCGCGCAGGAGTTCGCCGACCCGGCCGAGCTCGCTGAGGCGTTTGACATCATATCAAGGGCTGACGTGTTCAGGAGGAAGGTCTCAACCCAGCAGAACTGGCGCTTCAAGGCCTACATGGTTGACCTGATGGCCTGCATATCCGCCGTCGGCAGCCCCGAAGCCCGCCACCGCTGGATTCAATACGCTCCGCCCCAGCGCATGCTCATGCTCGGCAGGAGCAAGGCAGAGCGCGCTCTGCTGGACGGCGCCTGCGGGAAGATGGGCGAAAAGATGAAATGCTCAAAGAGGATTGTGAAGAGGGATTATCTGCCATTTCTGAAAATCATCACGAAGAAGCACAGGAAGTCGAGGGCTGAGCTGGCGGATTATTTCGGGCTGGATGAGGATGAGGCCAAGGTGCTCTAGCCCTTGGTAAGCGCCTTGTAGACCTCGCCGGGAGTGCCTGCGGGAGTCCTCACCATGCAGCCGTATTTCTTGGACATATGCTGACGGAATTCGTCTGTCGCAAGCGGAGAAACAACAAATATGTCAGCAACCGTGGCACACGTGGCGTCCCTCATGTCGTCGCCCATGTAAACAATATCATGGTCGTTGAAGCGGCCGAGTTCCCTTAGCCTATCGGCCTTGTCGTCGTAGTTTCTCAGTTCTATTCCTCCTGCCGTAATCGAATGGTCTTTTATTCTTATTCGCTTGTTTATCCTGCTGCCGTTGATATTGAAGCTTCCGTATTTTCTTGTGGACAAACCACTCTGCACGACAGATGTCACAGCCGGCTGCAGCGCAGAGGTCAGTATCTCCACAGGGGCTGGTAGGTCTGCGCCTGCACCAAAAACTTCGTAGAATGCGCCGTCAAGCCTGAAAAGGGCTTTTTCAGCGTATCTTCGTATTGACTCGTCAATCCTTTCCATCGGGATGCCGTCGATGACTTCGGTGTTGAATAGCTCGTATGTGGCCCTCAAAAGCTCTGCCTGCGACTGCGGGTCGTCCCTGTACTGCGCAACCATCCCCTCCATTCTCCCCCTGAGCATGGCAAGGCGCATGACCCTGCCCCAGAGCCAAGGCCTCTTGGCGCAGTGCTTGAGCTCGTCCATGGCCATCTGCTTGAGAACAGGCTTGTCATCCCTGTCCGATATGAGCGTGCCATTCCAGTCTGAAACTATCAATCTTGGCTTCATTGCCTAGAATTGGACAACAAGTCTTAAAAACCGATATCCTTCGCAATGCCCTGCATCGCGCGTATGGAGATTTCAAGGAACTTGTCCAGCGGCACGCCTGCCTTCTCGATGTCAAGGATTAGGTCACGCCTGATTGCAGCCGCGAAGCTCTTCTCCTTGATGCGCTTCTTAAGCCCCTTCACTTCCATTCCGTCCAGCCCCTTCCTCATCAGCGCATAGGCATAAATGAGGCCTGAGATGTTGTCTGCGGCGGAAAGGCAGTAGTCAATCCTGCTCTCGCGCCTGACGCCCATACCCTCCTCGTTGTGCGAGAGCATGGACCTGATGAAGGCTTCGTCATAACCCTCAGCCTTCAAAATATCGGCGGTCCTTTTCCCATGTGTCGCCAGGTCCTTCTCGGTCTCAAAGTCCAGGTCATGCAGCAGCCCCAGGCTGGCCCACCTTTCCTCGTCCTCGCCGAGCTCGCGCGCAAGGGCGCGCATGATGGCGCTGACCTCTATGCAGTGGCAGCTGAGCTCGCGCGTGCGGATGTGCTCCATGAAAAGCTCGCGGGATGACTTCATGATAAGGCTATTAAAGGATGGTTTAAAAGTGTAAGGGTGAGGGCCCGTAGTTCAGAGCCATGTTGCTTCGCGCAATGGGGCGGACAACTGGATAGAATGCCGGCTTGCGGAGCCGGAGGTCCTGGGTTCGAATGCGCTGCTGCGCAGGCATATGCAGCAGAGCCGCATATCCCAGCGGGCTCATGGAACAAAATGTTCGTATTTAAGACTTATTTCTAACGAGCTTTATGCTCAAAAGAATACTCGATACCTCCGGAATTGACATTAGCGACCCTGAAATTGCATCTGAATTGAGAGTAGACCTCCGGAGGATGGACCATCTGGAACATGTCGATATGCCTGATGGTTGTGATGTTTACAGAGTAAAGGTGCTGCCTTCAACCCAAACATATCGTTTGGGGTTACATAGGTTCAGATTTGAGATTCAATACGGAAATCTCATTGGTGACGAGTTTGAGCAAAAAGGCGAAACTTCTTTCTATCAAACTGAAACCTTGCCAATGATTTAGCATATATGAGAAACCCATATGCCTTCTTATATGTAACAGCCAATTATTATCAGAAAAACGGAACATTTTGTTCACTTAACAGCGGGCTCATAAAATGGCACAGTGCTATTCCCCGCACGCGGCGTGGATGTTTTCAAACAGCTTCCGTATGTTGTCTTTCCTGACGGATGAGAAGGCGACCCTCAGGTGGCTGCTGTCCAGCGCTATCACGCCTGTGCCGTACTTCTGCAGAAGCAGCCTGCGCACGGTATTGGCATTCCCCTTCTTCAGCCGCGCGCACATGAAGTAGCCTGAATTGAAGGGCAGGGCTTCAAACCTGCCCCTGAATTTGCCTGACGACAGAACCTTCTTGGCCTCATCGTAGCGTGACTTGAGCAGGCTGAAGTTCTTCCTTTCCTCCGCGGCCAGGCCCTGGCTTTCCAGCGCCTTTATCGCGAGGAACTGCGAGTGTGTGCAGCAGTTGGACACGCTGGCCCTTACGGCGCCAGCGCTCTTGTGCTCCAGCGCGCGCGCTGTCTCGTCTGTCATGCCCCTGCACGCGTAGGTCACGAAGCCTATGCGCAGGCCCCACGCATAGAGCTCCTTTGTGATGCCGTCCAGCTTGACAGCAAGCACGTTCTCGTGCAGGCCGGCGAGCTTTGTGAAGAGGGATTCCCTGAACACGCTGTCCTCGAAGAAGAATCCGAAGTATGCGTCGTCGCACACAGCAAGGATTTTGTTGCCGCGCTCCGCACTCTCCTTTATGGCTCCGGCGACCCCGTCGGCTTCGGCCTTGGTGAGGCTGTAGCCTGTGGGGTTGTTGGGGAAGTTGAGCAGGATTATCTGTTTGCCCTTCCTTGACTCAAGCTTCTTCCTGAATCCCGCTACATTGAAACCCTTCCCGTCGAACATGGGAAAGGTGTCAAGCTCGGCGTGCTGGAAAATCAGGCCGCAGTTCTCCCACATCATGTCAGGAACGATTACGCTGTCGCCGCTCTCCATGAACAGCCCTGAGATGATGTCAAGGCCGTGGGTTACGCCGGCTGTCACTACAGGCGTTGTTGCCATTGCTTTCAGCGACGGGTTCTGTGTCCTGATGCGCTTCAGCCAGAGTTCCCTGAGCCTGGCTTGGCCGTAGCTGTTCGAGTAGGAGAGGCTTTCAGCAGGAGCGAGTTTTGAGTTCTTCATTATGGACGGCAGCGACAGCGGCTTCCCGCCATCATCCAGCGCCACGCCTATGGTGGCGTCTATGGGCTTGCTCTTGGCTTCCGCTGTCTGCGCAATGATGCCTGCGCTGGGAAAGAACGCAGCCCTGCCCGCCTCTGAGAACAGCTCATAGACGGCGGGGTTGCCGCGCCTGATGGCTTCGTTCAGCTCTCTTGCCTGAAAATCAATGTTCATGCCCCATCAGCCTGCCCATGCATCAGAACAGCGCGCCCAGCAGGAAGGCCAGCAGGCCGAACAGCATGCCTGTCTTTATGGTCCTGCTTATCTTTTTGTACTCGCGCTGCTTCTTCTGCCTCCTTGAGAACAGGAATATGGAATAAAGGAACAGCAGGTCGGTCGGCACCAGCAGCGCAAGATAGACGTAGCCGAGCATGCCATGCATGAATGGTATGGGTGAAACGGCTATTGCAACCAGAAGGCAAAGAGCAGCCAAAACAGAAAGCACGCGCGGCCTGTAGCGCAGCCTTATGTTTCCGCTGATGTCCATGTTGAACCTGTGCGCTATTCTGGATTTCGCCTTTGCAACAGCCTTCTTCAGGAACATCAGCCTGTCGCCCTTGATGTCCTCCAGGTCCTTGGCTATCTCGCGCGCCATGTTCGCGAATGCGGACAGGAAGAACATCACGACAGGCAGCATCAGGTTGCCCAGCGCAGCCCCTCCGAACAGGAAGCCGCTGCCGACGAGGTAGCTGATGCTGGCGTTGCCGATGAGCATGCGCTCCTTCAGGTAGAATGAGTATGATATCAGAAGAAGCGAGTTTATCACCGCTATTGCGAGCGCGGCTGCGTTGATGAAGAAGGCCATGATTATGCCTATCACGAAGAGCGTCATGGAGAAGCCGAGCGCGGCCTTCGGCCTGACCCTGCCTGATGGTATCGGCCTGTAGGGCTTGTTGACCTTGTCAGCATCTATGTCCACACAGTCGTTTATGGCGTTACCCGCGCCTGAGACAAGGAACGCGGCGACCATTGCGACGTAGGTGAGCGGATTGAAGAACGCGCCGAACTTTGCGACTATTATGGCGCCGACAAGGACGGACAGGGCTGTCATCACGCCGTTTGCAGGCCTCATCAGCTTGAAAAAACCCTCTATCATCAAATCACATTAAATTTATATCAACCTAACCCTTTAACACTCCAATCGGCTCCATCCTGACAGCCTTGAGCGAGATGCCTGCGCCATGGACTGAGTTGATGACCTCTTCCACGTCCTTGTAGGCATGCGGGGCCTCCTCAGCGAGGACCTGGGGGTTGGTGGCGCGCGATTCTATGCCCTTCTTGAGCAGCTCTTCCTTTATCCTGCCGCCCCAGAACTTCCTTATTGCGCCTTCGCGGCTCATGGCCCGGCCTGCGCCGTGGCAGCTTGAGCCGAACGACTTCTCCATCGCAGCCTCGGTGCCCCTGAGTATGTAGCTTGCAGTTCCCATCGTCCCAGCAATCAGGACAGGGATGTCAGGGAAAGACCTTGTCGCGCCCTTCCTGTGGACATAAACCTTTTTCTTCTCGCCGCCAATCTTGTGTTCCTCAAACTTTATGACGTTGTGGCAGATGGCATATACCGTGTGCATGTCCATCTCCTGCCACGTCCTGGCGAAGACCTGCTCGAAAGTCTCGCGAATCCACTGCGTCATTACGAGGCGGTTGGTGAAGGAGTAGTTGGTGGCAGCTTTCATCGCGGCGAAGAAGTCCTGGCCTTCCTTTGAATTCGCAGGCGCGCACGCCAGCTGCCTGTCAGGAATCCATATCTTGTATTTCCTGACCGCCTCCTCCTGCGACTTCAGGTAGTCTGTAGCCACCTGGTGGCCAAGCCCGCGCGAGCCGCAGTGCAGCATTATCATGACTTGGTCTTTCCTGTTTATGCCCAGCGAGCCTGAGAATTTCGGGTCAATCACGTCGCTGACGCGCTGCATCTCAAGGAAGTGGTTGCCCGCGCCGAGCGTCCCGAGCTGGTCCCTTCCGCGCTGCTTCGCCAGGCTGCTGACCTTGGAAGGGTCCGCGCCCTCCATGCAGCCGTTGTCCTCTGTCCTCGCTATGTCCTCCTTGACGCCGTAGCCGTTCTTCACGCCCCATCCCATTCCCTTCACAAGGACTTCGTCAAGCTGGTCAGGCGTCAGCTTGAGCTTGCCGCGCGCGCCCACGCCGCATGGTATTGCCCTGAAAAGCGCATCAACAAGCTGCCTCATCTTCGGCCTGACCTCTGCCGCTGTCAGGTTGGTCCTTATCGCATTCACCCCGCAGTTTATGTCGAAGCCGCACAAACCCGAGGAGATTATCCCGTTTTCCGCATCAAAAGCGCTTACTGCACCCATTGGAAGGCCGTTAAGGGGCAGACAACCGAATGCCGGTTGAATGCAATCCCCAGTGCATGTCTGGCAGGCCGACGACAGGCTCGATTACGCCTGGCAAACATGCAACATTGGTCAGCTGGGTGATGGCGTCGTCTTCAAGCGCGCCAAAGACCGCGTCGTTGGCTATTATCTTGGCGTCGACGCGCATCTTGTCCCTGCTTCCCTTGGGCAGAAGCCACTCAAAATCGCTGATTCTTTTCACTTTTTCTTTCATCAGTACCTCCTTTTGTCGAGCATTATTGACTCATCATTTTAAATATCCAGCACCACAGCAGCCTTCCAACCCCGCTTGTCGTCGCCCTCCAGCCTGAAGTCGTGGTAAGTGACTGATTTTACGACGGTGAGGCTGTTCTTCGGCTTCGCCTCCTCGCCGTAGCACGTAGCTTTGAGCTTATTTCCATTTATCTTCACCTTGAAGGCGGAGAAGAACATGCTGTGTATGTCAACGAGCGCAATGACCTCGCCGAGCCAGTTGAAGAGCAGGTCCTGCATGTCCCTGCCCTCGACAGAGACCTCGATGCTGTCCTTCGGCTTCACGTTCCTGATAGAGCACATCACCGAGCTGAGCGCCAGCGCGGCGTTCTCAAAAAGCTCGCTGGCGCTGTGGCCGTATGCCTCGAACTTCACGTCGGACGTCGGCCCCTTGACGAACTTGTATTTCATGGCTTCACCACTCATATGATTGTGACCTCGCAATTGCACAGCCTCTTGAACTTCTCGGCGTCGGATTTGCTGCCTGTGATGACGCCGTAATGCATGGGCACGGCGGCCTTCGGCCTTATGTCCTCGTTGGCGGCTGCGGCCGCCTCCTCGGCTGTCATGGTGTATGTCCCTGAAACAGGCAGCAGCGCAATGTCAATGCTGCCCAGGCTTTTCATCTCGGGAATCCTGTCCGTGTCGCCGGCATGGTATATCCTTCTGCCGTCAATGGTGATGACATAGCCGACGCCCAGGCCCTTCGGGTGGTAGGGCTTGTTCCTGTTGTAGGCAGGAACGGCTTCTATGGCTATGTCGCCTATGACCTTCTGCCCGCCTGCAGAGATGACCGTCACGCCCTGCAGCTTTGCTTTGACGCCTGCCGGGCCGATTATGGTGGTGCTTTCCTTCCTCAGCCGCTCGACGGAATCCTCATCGCAGTGGTCAAAGTGCTCATGGGTTATCAGGATTATGTCCGCCGGGCCGCCCTTCGGCGCCTTGAACGGGTCTATGCAGATTGCCTTGCTCTCGTGCATTATCCTGAAGCCGCTGTGCCCGATGTGCTGGATTTCAATCCCTTCGATAACTGCCATAAACACCGCTCCTCGCACACCTAAACCTTCGGCACAGGCGCCTTGTTGCCGCAGGCATCGCAGCGCAGGAAGACGCCCTCGTGCTCCTTGACAAGCTTGGAATCAGGCCTGCCGCACTTCGGGCAGGTCACGTACTGCTTCACGTAGAGCTCCAGCTTCTTCTCTATGGCGTCGGCGCTGAACACGCCGAGGACGACCAGCCGCTGGCCCTCAACCTCGCCCTTGGTGGCGAGCTGCTTGAGCAGGAACTTCAGCAGGTGCTCGGGCTCCCTGTCCAGCCCGCCCGCTATCTCAAGGAAGTTCGTGATTATGCTCTTGGCGCCGGCCTTCTCCACCTCGGGCCTGGCTATGTGGAACCTGCCAGCTGTCCTCACGTCCTCGGGTATCTTTTCCATCCCGCGCTTCAGCAATGCTTCATAGTCCATAGCACATCCCTCGCGCTCATGCCAGACTTCTCCTGAAGTCCAGCATCCCCCTCTTCAGGAGCTTCTCGTAGTCGTCTGTCATAGAAAAATAATTGGGACGTGTCTTATTAAATGGATTTAAAGAGCCCTCAAACAACATGCGCGAATTTTGACAGGCGTCAAAAACTTTATATACCGCCGATACAATAGAAAGGCAGCAATCATGCTGCAACTGAGTTAGAACCATCAAAGAACACGGGCTCATTTCAAGCGCCAACTTGAAACGGGCAATGCGACCATCAAGCGAATTCTGATTTCGTTACAATTCAGTTCATCCAATTCTGCTTGTGAAATAATTGAAACGC
The DNA here is from genome assembly GCA_016867675.1 of Candidatus Aenigmatarchaeota archaeon. Classification (GTDB taxonomy): domain Archaea; phylum Aenigmatarchaeota; class Aenigmatarchaeia; order QMZP01; family QMZP01; genus VGIZ01. The sequence continues at coordinate 9,198 of VGIZ01000003.1, forward strand.
GTATTTAAATACTTTAAACCGCGGCTGAAAGGCCTTTCACGCTTTCAATTTCAAAAAGGGAGGGAAATGCGGCTGAGACTGCAATGCTTCAGATGGTCTCAGGCATTTCCCCCTATAAAATACGGGAGGGAAATAATGGCAGAATCTTTGGTTCAGGAGGCAATCGACAAGGGTCTTGAGAAGGCGGAAGTCATCCCCGAGAGGCAGAGCATCGAGGAGCTGCAAAAACAATTCGGCCTTGAGGTGAGGGACGCGAAGATAATGGTCTTCGGCTGCGGGGGCGCGGGCAACAACAGCGTGACAAGGCTTGCGGATCTTGGCGTTTTCGGCGCAAAGACCGTGGCTCTGAACACCGACGCCAAGCACCTTCACGTTTCGAAGGCTGACACAAAGATACTCATCGGCAGGGAGCTCACAAAGGGGCTCGGCGCAGGCGGCTACCCTGAGATAGGCAAGAAGGCCGCCCTTGAGAGCGCAAGGGAGATAAAGAAGGAGCTTGAGGGCATGGACATGGTCTACCTTGTGACAGGGCTCGGCGGAGGGACAGGCACTGGTGCTTCGCCTGTTGTGGCGAAGATAGCGAGGGAGATGGGCGCCATAACCATAGGCTGCGTCACCATGCCGTTCAAGATAGAGGGCGCCAGGATGAGGAAGGCAGAGGATGGCCTAGGCGAGCTGAGGCAGGTCTGCGACACGGTCATCGTGATAGAGAACGACAGGCTGCTCAAGGTCGCGGGAGACCTTCCGCTGCAGCAGGCGTTCGGCGTTGCGGACAACCTCGTGTCAACAATCATAAAGGGCATAACCGAGACCATATCAACGCCTTCGCTGGTAAACCTCGACTATGCGGACGTGAAGACCATCATGCACTCGGGCGGCGTGGCTGCCTGCGGCTTCGGCGAGTCCAACACGTCAGGCAGGGCCGAGGAAGCTGTCGTAAAGGCGCTGACAAATCCGCTGCTAGAGGTGGATTACGACGGGGCAACGGGCGCGCTGGTGCACATAACAGGCGGCGACGACCTCAGGCTTGAGGAAGTCAACCTCATAGGCGAGTATGTCTCAAGGCACCTTGATCCCGACGCGCAGGTCATCTGGGGCGCGAGGCTTGACCCTGCATTCAAGGGCAAGGTAAGGGTCATAACCATTGTCACGGGCGTGAAGTCGCCGTGGATACTCGGTCCTATCGAGCTTGCAGAGGCCCCGCAGAAGGCCGTGGAGATGTCCCACAGGCTGGGCATCCCGGTATACGCGTAAAATTTCGGGGGGTTATTCTTTCCCCTTTCATTTTTATTTTTGATGCTGGCAGAAGAGGCACTGCTGATAAATGTTATCTTTTCCAAACGATGTATCCATTTACGTTGTTCCTTTCGTATACCTCTAGAATCTCTTCGCAGAATTTTTTCATTTTATCATCATTCTTTATTTTTGCCAGTTCATACAGCCTTATGAACATTCTCTTGCCTGTCTCTGTTTGCTTGTAATTTTTCTTCTGGAAGTTATGCTGCGCACATAGTGTCTGGCCATTTTCTATTGTAGCTTCTCCACCAAGGTCTTTGGATATAATATGATCAGCGTGTATCTCTACACCATCCTCTCTGCCTTTTCCGCATCTCACACAACGATAATTATCTCGCTTGAATATTGCTTCCTTTTGTGCAGGCGTGAAATCTTCTAACTCTCTATTCTCTACAAAATTAGGATCATATCTGTATACGCCTTTTGATATTTTGATAAGAAAACCTTCTTGAGATAGTTTTCTAATGGCTCTGTCGGGGTCACGAAAAACTTTACCTGTTCTTTTCTTGTATTCTTCAGTAACCCAATCAACTATTTCTGGATGCTTAATATCACGTTTCGGGTGATTCTTGAAGTATTCCATAATGAGGTTGTCCTGTTTGGTCTCCTCATCATTTGTCATGATACCACTTCTACCTTTTAATTTCTATTTCATTAAGCTTTTTGTCTAATACTTTCGCTTCATTAATCAATCTTTTTTTAGCTAGAGCACAATATTCTTCATCAATATCAAGGCCTATAGACTTTCTCTTGTTCAACTGCGCGGCAATTAGTGTTGTTCCACTACCAACAAACGGGTCCAAAACAACATCACCTACATAGCTAAACATTTTTATGCACCTCTTGGGTAGCTCTACTGGGAAAGGTGCTGGGTGACCAACTCTCTTTTTGCTCTCGCCGCTGAAAGTCCACATACCATTTGTCCAATCGATGAAATCTTTCTTGCTTATATCGGATTCTTTCTTTTCTTTTTTCTTCCATGTATCCTTGTAAAAAATTACTATAACCTCAACGGGTGCTATAATATATGGGGCGCTTGCACTCATATAAGAGCCCCACGCTGTTCTTCTTGATATGTTGCCTTCATTCCAGATTATTGTGGAATGATATTTGTATCCTATTTTCTTTGCGATCGTGGTAATGTCGGCGCAGACGCTTTGTTGTCCACCCTTGTTTTTGTCGAGCGGTATGTTCAAACACAATCTGCCATCAGACTTTAACCATTCAAAACATCTAGATAACCATTTCCTTGTGAATTCTAGGTATTCAGGATAGGATATTTCATCATTGTGGGTGTTGTACTTTATATCAACATTATATGGCGGCGAGGTCACTATCAAATCAACGCTTGATTTTTCGATGAAGTTCGTCGTAAGAACATCGTCTTGAATTATCTTCACGCCGTTGTGCTCAAAAAACACCTTTCCACCCATACATCATACTTATTTCTCTTATTTAAACGGCTAGGGTAGGACCATGCCGCTAGGGCCGCTAGAATCTGTTTCTACAGGCTCAGGCTCGTCCTTCACGAACCCTATAAGCTCAGCGAGGTTCGGATGTTCTCGACGCTCTGGACGCCCTTCACCTTTCCTAGGCTTTCTTCCAGCTTCTCAATCTCCCCGGAGGCGTCAGGGATGAGCTTTGTGAACTTGTAGGCTGTCAGGCCAAAGGCAACAGGCTCCTCCTCAAGCCGGTTGGGCTTCAGCTTCTCCAGCGCAGCCTTGACTGCCGCCGCGGAGTCCGGAGACTCAGGCATCACACGGAATACGACGATTACTGTTCCCATAATTTTCATCCTTTGTCATTCAATCTGAGCATTTGGCTGATAGGCAGTCCCGACAGACACGGCAAAAAATCATCAATCTCTTCGGCAGCGCCCATTCGCCAAAATCACGGCCCCTCGAAGCCGCATTTGCACCTGTAGCTGTTCTCAAGCCGCTTGCAGCTGTCGCAGCGGATTATCTTCTCCTTGCCGCAGCCGGGGCATCTGAACTCCACCCAGTTCCTGTCAGCCACCACCAGCTTGCCGCAGCTCGTGCATTTCATGGAATCTTTCTTTTCAGCCATGCAATCAGCTTTAGTCCTTATTGGGCGAGGGGTTTTTATACCTTCCACTCATTCTATTCCCAAATAAACTGATAATCCCTGAAGCCCTTGTAGCTTATCCTGCCCCTGCTGCGCCGCCACCAGAGCATGAGCAGCGCCCCCGTGACGATGCCGCCCAGGTGGCCGAAGTTTGCTATGCCCGGCTCAAGCCCCGTTAGCCCGAGGAACAGCTCAAGGCCCGCGAACATTATGACCGCCCATTTTGCAGGCAGCGGGAAGAACCCTATTATCCACACGATGTTCCTGGGGTAGAGGAAACCGTAAGCGGTCAGGACCGCGAACACCGCGCCCGATGCCCCCAGCATCATGACCTCCATGTCGCCGGGCATGACAAGGTATGTGAGGCCCATGTAAAGCAGGGCCGAGCCGACGCCTGATATGAAATAGAGGATGGCAAACCTCTTCGTGCCAAGGCTGGCCTCGACAGGAAAGCCGAACATCAGCAGCACGAACATGTTGATGGTGATGTGCAGGAAGCCGCCGTGCATGAACATGTACGTCAGGAATTGCCACCATGCGCCGCTGAAGGCAATTGAAGGTGTGAGTGAGAACAACTCTGTGAAGCCTGGGATAAGGGCTTGGGCTATGAAAAGTGTTATGTTGGCTGCTACAAGGATTAAGGTCAAATTGAATTTCATAACAAGATTAAACCTCGGTTTTATTAAAGGACGGGCGGTCGTGACAGCCTACTGGCCGCGCCTCTTTTTCTTCCTGCGCCTGCTCCAGAAATAGTAGCCGACCACTACCACCACGATGACGATGACTATTGCCACGCCTGTGCCGTCGCCGCCGCCCTGCGGGGCGAAGCTTAGTGACACGTCCCTGGACTCAGAGTTTGATTCCACGCCCGGGCCTATGTATTCCATGCTGAGCGAGCCCTGGCCGCTTAGCACAAGCGGAAACTCCAGGGTCGTCTTCTTGTTGGCCTTGAGCGAGCTGATGTAGTCTACGCCTATCAGCTTCCCGCCAACCGTGAGCCTGGCCTCGATGGACTTCGCCTCTGCGGTCCCCTTGTTCGCGACCTCTATCCTGAGGGTGCCGCTGTCATAGTTCGGCTCCATCTTGATTATATCCATCCTTATGCTGCCCCTGACGGGGAGCCCTATGCTGAACGTCTTTGAGACTGTGCTGCCGTTCTCGTTCTTGTATGAAGACCTTATTTCCGCGTCATAGGTCTTCTCCTCGGCCGCCGACTCTATGCTAACCATGAATTCCGAGACCCTGGATTCGCGCGGGGCTATCGTGCCTGCGAAGACGCTGCCCTTTGCGAGCACCGGCTTTATGTATGCGGAGCTGGAGTTGAGGGTGAGCTGGACGTCCCTTGCGGCGCCGACGCCTATGTTTTCAAATTCAACCAGTATGGCCGCCGTTGCGCCCGGCTCGAGCACCGCGGGCTTGGTTGTTATGTTCCTGATAATCAGGTTCGGCGCGCCCTCCACATAGACATCAACCGAATATTCGAAATATATGCTGCTCTGCCCAGTCGCATAGACCCTGAAGTCAACCTCGTACGTGCCTGTCACCGCGTCCGGGTCAACCTGCAGGCGGTATTCAATGGAGTATGAGCTCCGCGGCGCTATCCTGGTTATGTCCTTGGTGACATGCTCGCCCGGAAGCAGCGTGAAGGGAGCCTTTGGAACTATTTCTATTGTTTTGCCCACGGCTTCGTCATTGCCCGTGTTTTCAGCCTGGACTTCGATTGTGACCAACTTACCCGGCTCCGCCGGATAGGGGCTCTGGCTGGACAGCGCCACGCTTACCGAAGGCCCTGTCGATATGGCTGCCATTGCAGGCTGGAGCAGCAATACCGACGCCAGAAGTATCCCCAACAAAACCGCTTTCATGCCAATCACAACAATATTGTCCATCGTCCTTATTAATCAGCGCTTCCTTGCCCCGCCGACTACTGAGCCGTCCCTGAGCCTCACCACGCGGTCGGCTGCCCTGCTCACGTCCTGGTCGTGCGTGACCACTATTATCGTGTATCCGTCCTCCCTGTTCAGCCTCCTGAGCAGGCCGAGTATCCTGTCGCCGGTCCTGGTGTCGAGGTTCCCCGTGGGCTCGTCGCCGAGTATTATCCTGGGCTCGTTCGCAAGCGCCCTTGCTATCGCGACCCTCTGCTGCTCGCCGCCCGACATCTGGTTCGGCCTGTTGTTCAGCCTGTGGGAGAGCCCGACGGTCTCAAGGAGCTCCCTGGCGCGCTTCCGCGCAAGCGCCTTCGGCTTTCCGACCACCCTCATGGCAAGCTCGACGTTCTCAAGCGCGGTGAAGCTGGGCACCAGGTTGTACTGCTGGAATATGAACCCGATGGTCCGGCCGCGTATCCTTGCCAGCTCGTTGTCGTCGAGGCTTCCGGTGTCCACGCCGTTGAGATAGACCGTGCCTGTGCTCGGCTTCATCAGGCAGCCGATTATGTCAAGGAGCGTCGTCTTGCCGCTTCCCGAAGGCCCCATTATGGAGACGAAGCTGCCCGCGTCAAAGCATATGTTCACGTCCCTGAGGACGTGAACCTCCGACGGCAGGCCGCGGTTGTAGTATTTGTTCACGCCCGACACATCCAGAATGCAGCCTTTCCTGCCCGCCATGCCAATCACCTGCATCTTATATTATTGGATTTTTATGATTTTTATTTTACTTTTACTTATTCATATCTGAGCGCCTCCACAGGGTCAAGCCTCGAGGCCTGCCAGGCAGGGTATATGCCGCCTATTGCCCCGAGCGCCGCCGCGAAAGCAAGGCCTGCGGCAGCCAGCCCCGGGGTGACCGTGGCTGGTATTGCGCCGCCTGTCAGCACAACAAGCCCTACGGATGCCACCCATCCCAGGAACACGCCGATGATTCCGCCTATCAGGCTGATTATCACGGATTCCGAGAGTATCTGCAGCAGCACGTACCTGCTTGTCGCGCCTATGGCCTTCATCGCGCCTATCTCCTTCCTCCTTTCAAGGACCGCCATTACCATGGTGTTCAGCACGCCCAGCCCTCCTATGACAGCCGCTATGCCGCCCATCGCGAACATGAAAAGCCTTATCTGGCCGACCACCTCGGAGGCGGTCCTCGCGAAGTCCTTGTCCGTTGTCGCCGAAAGGGTGTCTTCCTCGTCCTCTATGGCGTCGGCTATCCTTTCAACATCCCTGACGTCCTCGGGCACCACGTACAGAATCTGGTAGCTCTCGGTGCCCAGAAGCTCCTGCATGTCCCTGACGCTTATCATCGCGCTTGAATCAATGTTTACGTTGTTTGAAAGCTCGAGTATCCCGAGGACCTCGAACTCGGCGTCCTTGATTGTGACGGTGTCGCCTACCACGAGATTCCTCTCGTCAGCGAACCTTTTGCCGACCACTATGAACCCGGTGTCCTCGGGCTCCAGCTCCCTTCCCGAGTAGAGCCC
>VGIZ01000004.1 GCA_016867675.1 Candidatus Aenigmatarchaeota archaeon
TGAGCATCCTCGCCCTCACCATCTCGATGATAATATCGTAGCAGGAATCTACTATGAAGTTTGGGTTCATTTCCTTGGACGGCACCGACTTCATGGACACGCCAAGGAACCTCGTCTTGCCCCCGGTTTCCTCGATTATGGAAAACGCGCGCTGCCTGTTCGGGCTCTGCCTCTTCACGGCTCCAGAATCCAGAAACTCCTCGAAACGCCTGATGCTCATAGCTCCACCGCGCCCTTGAGCGTGATGCCGTTTAGTATATTGTTGAGCAGGTGCTTATCTATGTCCTTGAATGACCTGTAATGGTTGATTATGACCGGCCTTTCGAGCATCTTTTCGAACTTTCCTGTTTCCATCTCCTTTTTCTGGCCTATTACTGCTATATCTATATCGGATTTTGCTGTGTCTTCGCCGAACGCATATGAGCCAAACAATATAACCACAGAACCCGGCAGGCGGTCATAGAAATACTGGACAAGCCCGGACTCATACAGATGGCGCAGGTTGTCGGCCCTCTTCAGCCATATGACTTCACGGCTGTCCCTGTTCAGCTCTATGGACAGCCTGCCTGTCTCCCTGTCCCTTTCTACTTTCAGGAATCCCGACTTCTCAAGGGCAGGCAGCGCCTTGGAGACCGCGGGCTGGGAAACGCCGGCTGCCCTGGCGACCGCGCGGGCATTCAGCCGCAGCCCGGCCTTCCTGAAGAAAAGCCTCAGTATCTCCTGCTGGAGTAGTGTTAACTTGAGTTCATATATATTAACCATAGTTAATATGTGTTAACTGGGGTTTATATAGCTTATGTGTTGAGGATGAGGGAACATCAAGCAAAATCCAGCCTGGTTTCAAGCTCCGTCATGTTTTCCAGATTCCCGATGGAGCTTGGGCTGTAATTACCCGGATCGTACTTGATTGGGAAGCAGTCCAAAAGACCGAACTCCCTGGACTTGCCATCTTCAGACTCAAAGAAGATGAACCTTGTCATGTCGGTTTTCGCGGCCAGGACCCAGCCAGGGCCTGCGCCTGATTTTCCTGCGCTGATGAAGACATTCATCCTCTTGCAGTTGAAGCTCATCAGGGATTTGGATTTCCTGAGAAAGTCTATTGTTATCCTGCCGTTGCCTGTTCCCGTGTCCCTGAAGAAAATAATCCTGCCCAGGTTCATCGCAATGACGCCGCTGAGGTTTTCGCCGGGAGTCTTTTTGCGCCCGCCCTGCCCCACGGTTTCATTCACTATTTCCACCGTCGGCGAGCCGCCTGAAATGGCGCACCATCCGCCTCCCGGGCCGCACTGCAGCTTGCCCATTCCACCAAGGGTGAATCTGCCGACAACAATGCTTTTCTGGATGTTGCAGTTCTGACAGCAGTCCACGCAGTTTTCCTGCGCGGCGGCCCATGCGGCCACGACTGAAAGAACCAGGCAGGCTGCCGCCAAAACCAAAAAAGCCGTCTTCATGGTGTTTCAATGGAAGCAAGATTTAAATAAAGCACCAAAAGAATAAGTCGGTACAGCCCCGTAGTACAGCGGTCAAGTATGCTCGGCTCTGGCAATCCTTTTCACCGCGCAATCGGCGAAAAAGCGTTGACGGAAAACGCAGGGGTTAAGGAAACCGGGTGACCCAGGTTCGAATCCTGGCGGGGCTACTCATCTTTTCTGACTAGCTACAGCATGGGGCTAAGCACTTTCGCTGTGTAGCCCCCATAGAGCTCCATACCGGAATTGCATAGCTCTTCCAAAGAAATGCGTATTCCTGTGCGGGATAAAAGCGTATCGGATATGGTCTTTATCAGTATATCCGATACTATATCGGATACATAGTTTTATAAGCTATCCGATACAATATATGCTCATGATAATGGACCAAAGGCTCTACGAGAGGATTGAAAGGAAGAAGAAGGAACTGGACGCGCTGCGGCCTCTGCCGAAGGCTGCGCTGGAGAAGCTGAGGCATCAATTTGCGATTGAACTGGCCTACAATTCCAACGCCATCGAGGGCAATACCCTGACACTAAGGGAAACGAAGCTCGTCATAGAGGAAGGCATAACAATAGGAGGCAAGCCTCTGAGGGAACACTTCGAGGCCACCAACCACCAGAAGGCTTTCGAATTTCTGGAGAGCATCACAAGCAAAAGCCACACCCTAACAGAGGACACCGTAAAACAAATCCACAAGATTATCCTGTCCAAGATAGAAGACGAGTATGCTGGCAGGTACAGGGAGCTTAACGTCCGGATACTAGGCGCCATAAAGAGCCCGCCAAGGTACGAGAAAGTTCCTGATCTAATGGAAGGCTTTATCGACAGGGTCAACAAGAACCCGGACAAGCTGAGCGCCATAGAGATGGCGGCCTACATCCATTACAAGTTTGTGGAAATACACCCGTTCGTGGACGGCAACGGCAGGACTGCCAGGCTGCTGATGAACCTCTTTCTCATGAGGCACGGTTATCCAGTCACTCTGGTGCTCAAGGTGGACAGGAAGAAGTATTACGACTGCCTGAGGAGGGCAGACCAGGAAGACATGGTTCCTTTCTACAACTTCATCGGCAGGTGCGTCGAGCGCAGCCTGGACCTCTACCTGGATGCATTCAAAGGCGGAGAGGATTTCATCAGTCTGGCCCAGGCGGCCAAAGGCACACCTTACTCGCAAGAATACCTTAGTCTCATGGCCAGGAAGGGTATGATTGAAGCAGTCAAGATTGGCAGAAACTGGTTCATCAAGAAAGCCGCCTTGGACAGATATCTGAAGAATAAAAAATAGCCCTGCTGTGGGTTGTCAGCATCTTACCGTCTTTATTCACATGAAAACATATTCATCTATTCACATAAAAACATGAAGATGTGTTTACATCAGGAGTCTGGCGGGGCTATCCCTTTTTATTCCTTCGCATCCAACAATATGGCATGAGCACGCGGCGCCATGCGGGATTTGCAGCCTTTTATTTTTTTAGCTGCTAGTCTGCATAGGCACTGCTCGCCTGGTTTTGAACGCTATTTCAATTCCGCGGGCAGGCGAAGTTGCATAAAATTAAGGGTGAAGGCATGGGAAAGGACTGGCTTGGGGTTTCAGAAGACGAAAGGGCAAGATACCTCAATGCGGGGGCTACGGAGCTTCAAAGGGCATACGGCGTGGTCTTGGATGAAGCAAAGGTGTTGCTGTGCAGCCAATGGGGCTGGGATCCCAAGAAGTACGTCAAAGCTGATGACGCAAGAGCAGAGCCCGCTGGCGCCGGCTCTGCTGCAAGCGCGCATGAGGCAGGAAGTGACAAATAATGACAGGATGCAACGTTGGGGGCGCGATGGAAGTGACATACAGGAAGGGCAACATGATTGACAGGGGCATGTGCCCTTGGCTGCTGCAGGTTCCTGTGGATGACGGGAATGTCGTGGGATTTGACTACAGGTGCTGCTCGGAAAAAGGCAGAGGCGACAGAGCGCGCGGCGTGCTATGCTTCTTCGGGAATGCCCATCACACGAGATGCGACCGTTACACTGGTGATGGAGAAAACAAATAACACGTTTATAAAAAATAAAAGAAATTCGCCGGCGGAAGAAGCCTTACTTCTTCTTCCTCTTGCCGCCGCGGGACATCTTTGCCTCGCAGACGTTTCCCTTTCCGTCAACGTAGTAAAGATATCCTGACTTGCGCCTGACAACGTTCCTAACAATTACCTTTCCCATACCATACCTCCAATTCAATGCAATTACTTGGAGGGGTGGTTTTTATACTTATTCCCGTCGGAAAACGCCCATTTTGGCGTCGGAAACCCTAGCCTTCCAGTTCTTCCTTCAGAATCCGCATAATCAGGGCGCCTGGCGCCCTGCCGCGCAGCCTCGCCATCACAAGACCCATGAGCGCGTTCATGGGGTTCGGCGCCTTCATGGCCTGCTGGTTCGCCGCGATTATCGCCCTTATCTCCTTCCTGACCTCGGACTCGGACATGCCTGCTGCTGCTCCGGCACTGGCAAGCTCAGCCACATTCCTGTCAGGATGCTCTGCCGCCGCCTTGAGAAGCTGCAGCACGGAGTCCTTGTTCGCGCTCCCGCCTAGGTGCCTGAACACCTCCATGACGCGGTAGTCGCCGAGTTTTTCCGTCGGCGCGCCCTCCCTCTTCAGGGACTTGAGGATGGTCGTGAGCGCTGTCGCAGCCAGCTTGGGCTCGGCGCCTTCCTTGACCAGATTCTCAAAAAGCGTCGCGTGGTTCTCCCTGAACAGCTGGCCTGCTATGTCAGCGCTTATGCCGTGCTCCCTGACGAACCTATCCAGCCTTCCATCAATCGCCTCCGCCAGCCTTATGCCCGAGAGCATCTCGCGCGTCACCCTTATAGGCGGCACATCGGTCTCAGGGTACATGCGCGCAGCGCCTGGCATGGGCCGCATGAACTCCGTCGTGAGGTCAGGCTTCACCCTCCTGACGTCCTCGGTGACCTTCCTTCCCGAGCGTATCACCTCTGACTGCCTCTCCATCTCGTATTCGATTATCTTCGGAATGGTGCTCAGCTCCTGCACGCCCTTGAGCTCGCAGCGTGCGCCGCCTGTGATGGAAACGTTGAGGTCCTGGCGGATGGTTCCCAATCCCCTCCTGACCCTTTCCGTTGACTGCAGAACCATGCCTATGGCTTCGGCAACTTCAGCAGCCTGCTCAGGCGCCTTGATGTCAGGCGCTGTCGCTATCTCAACAAGAGGTATTCCCCAGCGACTGAGCCCGAAAATGTTTTTTGTCCTGTCAAGTATCTGGCAGGCGTCCTCCTCGACTGCGACGCTCTGTATCCCAACACGCCCTTCTTTCGTGTCAATCCATCCGTCCAGCCCGACGACGGCGGTCCGCTGGAAGCCCGAGGTGTTTGAGCCGTCCAGCACGGTCTTGCGCATGACCTCTATCTCCTCGGGGATTGTGCAGTTCAGCATGAGCGCTATCTGGAGCGCGATGTCCAGCGCCTCGGGGTTCATGGGATGAGGCGGCTCCTCGTCCTGCTCAAGAAGGCAGCTTTCGCCGGGATAGGTTTTGTAGATCAGCACCCGCTCCTTGCCTGCCTCGTGCGCTGCCGCGACGTCAACCTCGCCTGTCTCGCCGGCCACGGCGCGCAGCTTCCTCTTCACCTCGCCCGCCGGCTCCTCGGAAAACGCGGCGCTGCAATCGCAGAACAGCTTCTTCTTGGTCAGCAGCTGCTGGTGTATCTCAAGGCCGCACTTCAATATGGGCGCTTCGGTCATGGTTGTTTCTTGGTTTGGCTATATTTATTCAGTCATCCTACCTAGAGAAAGGTCCAATGCATCCCCAACCGTGGGGCAGACAACCTTGAGCATATCTAATACGCGGCTTTCATCAGCCTCTATCTCCGGTGGAAGTTCGCCGACGTGAGCAAAGCCAAGCAAAGGCGAAAACACCTCAGGGCAGCCGTTGCTCACCGCCAAATCAAGCTGCCTCGAGGCAGCCCACGCCCTTAGCGGCTCCGTAAGCATCAGGCTTTTTCCATAAACGACTATGTCAGCGCCATGCGGCACATCAGGGCATCCTGATATTTTGCCGCAGACATAATGGCCCGGCGCAAATGAATCCTCCCCTGCTCCAAGAAGTTCAAGCAAATCAGCCGCTTCGGCTTCATGGCTGCCTATGTAATACTTCCAGCACACCCTCGCAACATCAGGGACGGCTATCAAAACTTTTCCTCTCCTAGGAGCGATCAGCTTTTTTGGCGTCTGCTCGGACAGAAGATAGTAACAGGATTCGCATGCCTCTGCCTTCGCATCCAGTCCCTTCATCCCGGGGTCCCTGTCGAATCTCCAGTAGTCCTCCCCGCTGCGCCTTTCGAAGTAAAGCCTGTTCATGCCTATTCCTTATTTTGTCACTATATAAAGGTGACATTTCGGCAAGGAACGAATTATTCCAGATAGCCCTCACCGGTGCTCCTCTCTGTTATCTCGCCCGCATAATTTGTGAGCATCATCTTCCTGATTTCAGCCATGTCCTTCGTGTGGCCGAGGACCCATCCCAGCTTGACGTAAGCCGTCTCCGCGAGCATGTCTTCAAGAGGGACTGCGCCTGCCTCCAGCACTGCGCGGCCCTCGGAATAAACGCTGCAGTTCAGCCTGCCGAATATGGTCTCGGCGGCTAGGAAGACGGGCACGCCCGAATCAACGGCGCGCTTTATGTGCGGAAGCCACGACCTTGTCTTGGAAGGCACCTGCCCCAAGCCCGTCGCCTGCACCACAAAACCCCTGCAGCCCTTGTTTATCAGGTGGTCTATCAGCGTGGGGTCAGAGCCTGGATAGGTCTGCAGCATGGCTATGTTCGGCTCAAACCTGTCGTCCAGCTCGACAGCCTTGCTGTCGTCCCTGACGCGGACGGCTGGGTTCGTCCTCTCTATCTCCCCGTTCGGCCAGACCTTGGCGAGCGCTGTCTCGTTGATGGGCTTGAAGGCGTCGCGCCTGCTCGTGTGCATCTTGCGCACGCGCGTGCCGCGCGTGAAGCTGCAATAGTTGTCAGACACAGAGCCGTGCATGCAGATTCCGACCTCTGCCATGTTGGCAGCGGCTGTTATCGCGGAGCACAGCAGGTTCATTGCCGCGTCGCTGCTTCCCCTGTCAGAAGAGCGCTGGCTGCCTGTCACCACGACGGGCTTGCCGAGGTTTCGCAGGAAGAATGAGAGCGCGGCTGATGTGAAGTGCAGGGTGTCTGTGCCGTGGGTGACTATGACGCCGCGCACGTCCTTCCTGTTCAGCTCCTTCGCACACTCGCGCGCCAGCAGCTGCCAGTGCTCGTGGTTCATGCTCTCGCTCATGATGTTGAACGGCATGGAGATTGACCTGACATTGACGAACTTTGCCAAGTCAGGCATGCTGCTCAGCAGTTCTTCGGGCTTCGTCAGGCTGGTGACCCCGCCTGTGTTGTAGTCTATCTTGGACGTTATCGTCCCTCCTGTGGATATGATGGCTATGGCAGGCTTGGCTGGGTCGAACCTCGCGGGTGCGGCGGGGGCGACCGCGCGCTTGGCCTGGACCAGCTTCCTGACCTCGTCAGCAGACACGCCGATGTTGTAGCCGCTGTCCAGCTTTATCACAATCTTGTCAGGGTCGCCAGCGCCTGTCTGGGGCATGAGCATGCCCTCGAATGTCCTGCCTGCCGAGCTTACGCTTATCCTGTCGCCTGTGGCTGCCTTGGCTGCCTTCAGAAGCCTGTCTATGCGGACGGAATATGCCATGGGAATAATATGAAACTGAAGAATTTAAGCTGTGTGCGCCCCGACATGGGGCTCTATCTTCTCGCGCCTGCGCGCATACCTGCCATGGCGCGCCCTTGTTGCAAGGAAGGCGTCGACCATCTCGGCTGCCACAGCCTCCGGCACCTTGAGCCCGCCCATGGTCATGACATTGATGTCAAGGTGCTCCCTCGCCTGCTTCACGTCGTCAATGCAGCCGCACTCCGCAGCCCTTATGCCCTGATGCTTGTTCGCCACGACGCAGGTGCTTGCCCCTGTCGCGCAGATGATGATGCCCCTGTCGCAGAGGTGGTGCCGGACAGCAGAGGCGACGCCATGGGAGAAGTCCGTGAAGTCGTCGCGCGGGTCATGCCTCCTGTTGCCCGCGTCAAGGACATGGTGCCCCTTCTCCTTCAGGTGCTCCTTCAGCGCTTCCTTGAGCGCGAACCCTGCGTGGTCCGCGCCTATGGCGACCCTCATCAAAAGAATTGCATTTCGGGAATAAATCTCTTTGCGTCAATCCTTTCCATGGACAGCGATATGGTTGCCTTCGGCGACCTGCATCTGGCATGGCGCGCCGCAGACATAATTTTAGACGAAGCAAGGAAATCGGGAATTGACATTGCGTTTAATCTCGGTGACGAAGACACGTTTTGCGGCGGACCGCAGAGTTATTATGATAGGCTGTATGGCGCAATGCGCGAGTTCAGGGATGAGAAGCCAGGCAGGAGGCTCATATGCTTGATAGGGGACAAGACCGGAGGAGTACCAAGTGATCTCAAACGAAATTATGTCGGTACAGACTCTAGGGGTAGGATAAAGGGTAGCCTGGTATTCCGCGAGGGCAATGTGATAGCCGCGCATAACGGCCGATGGATAATCGACGAGCTTGGTGATTTTATAAGAGATTATCCGGGGGGAGAGCCGCTTGTCGTCTTCCATGGACACAGCCATTCCATGGGCGTTCTTCCTGAATACAGGTGGCTGAAGGATGATGAAAAGGTCGACTTCCTGCCTGAAGGCGGAAGGGAAGTCAGGCTGGAGCCAGGAAGGGTCTACTGGGCAAACCCCGGCGCGCCGTGCCTCTATGCGACTGATGACAGCGATGCCGCAAACTTCCTCGTGTATTCGCCCTCGAGAAGGATAATCACGCTGAGGTCCATCCTGTACCCGAGACCTCGTTTGGCTGATTTGACCGATTAGGAGAAATGTTCAGAACCCCGGCTCGTGCCTCAGGGCAAACTATATAAACCAAAAGTTTATATATATAAACTATGAGTTTATATGAGGCCTGAAAATGAGGGCAGGGCCGTGCTCGCCATCCTGAAGAGCCCGGAAAGGGACTACAACGCCAACAGCATATCCAAGGTGCTGGGCATCACGCCCATGGGCGCGCTGAAGCTGCTGAAGAGGCTTGAGAAGGAAGGCATCCTCGAACCAAGGAAGGTTTCCAATATCATATTCTACAGGCTCAATTCGCGCAACCCGTACGCGCTGGATTACGCCTCCTTCATGCTCAGGCGCGAGGCCGAGCATTCGCCGGCATATGTCAAGAGGTGGGTTTCCGAGCTCAGGAAGATAAAGCGTGCCGAGGTTGCGGTGCTCTTCGGCTCCGTGCTGAGGTCAGGCGCGAAGGCCCGCGACATTGACGCCCTGTTTGTCTTAAGAGGCGGAATCGGCGCCGTCCAGAAAGAGATAGACAAAGTCAATGCAGTCAACGACAGGAAAATCCACCCCCTGTTCCAGAGCAGGGCAGACCTGGCGGGCAACATACAAAGGCGCGACCCCGCCATACTCAACGCGGTGAAAGGTGTCGTGGCGTTCGGCGAGAAGGAATTCGCAAGCCTTCTGGGAGGCGCGCCATGAGCCATGCAAAAAACAAGGTGGAATGGTGCCTGGGCAAGGCCAGGAAGGAGCTTGCGCAGACCGGCAGGCACCGCGGGCTCGTCGAAACAAGGCCAAGCAAGGAGGCTGCCCTCGGACACATAAGGAAGGCGGAGCATTACATCGAGGCCACGCTGCTGCTTGAGGACAGATTCTCGGACATAGGGGCCAGCACGATTTTCTATTCAATGTACCATTCCATGCTCGCCATGCTCGCGAAATTCGGCTATGAAAGCCGCAATCAGGAATGCACATTCGCGCTGGTCCAGGCCCTCATAGAGGACGGCAAAATCGCCCTTCAGGCGTCTGACATCGGCAAGATCGCCTCGCTGGCAGGCGACAGCGTGATTGAGCTGAGGGAGCGATACCAGTATGGCGTCGAGCTTTCGATGGCGAAGGAAGTCTACAACCAGAACCTCGGGCTGGCCCGCAGAATCCTTGGGCAGGCGAAGGAGATTGCGGAGGGGTGAACAGGCACCTATTTGATGGCCACAAATACGCTTATAAAAATTATTTCCAAGTGTCACAGGTGAGCAAGAATGCCGGTATTCGAGGGGCATAACATTTACGGAGGGGTGGTTGTCAAGGTTACGCATTATGTCGGCGTCCAAAGCCACAGAGAAAAACGAAACGACTTGACTGGAACGCTTGTTATTGATGACGTTTCAGACCCCGATGAAGCGGGGAGGATGTTAGATTCATTTAATAGGGAAGTCGACCTTAGATTAGGACAACTGAAGTGTGTATTCGGCGAGCCCGCCCCGAGCAGCAGAAAGCCCAAAGACGTCCTCAGAGACTACGGAACCAATGACATTGTGGTTGTCTATGGATATGCAAACCATCTGTTCGGTTTTGAGGCAGGCAAGATAGCCGAAGCTGAAGCGGGCAGCGGCAAAGAATCTCTTGGTGTCATAGAGTCACTGGTGGATGAGCTAAAGCGAATCCCAGGGCATATACGGCTTTCTGATATACATTTTGGAGTTCTTGAAGCCAACGCTGATGGAAGGAGATATGCGCAAATGATTACCCGGGCCAACCACCCGCCCAGCGTTATGGACATATGCCATATCCATGTTGCTGAGAAGTGATGCTCAAAACCCCAGCTCATGGCGGCTTGAAATCCAGAGATTTCGAGCTTCATGAGTTAGAGCATCAAAATCCTAACTCATGCCTGAGCAGCTTGAAAAGCCAGAGCTTTTCGAGCGTTATGAGTTGAACTTCAAGAACAATCAACTCATGCTCAGAAGCCAAGTTCGTGCCTGAGCAGCTCGGGCTTCATGACGCCGAGCTCGGTGATGAGCGCGGTGACTAGCTCCGCGGGCACGACGTCAAACGCGGGATTGATGATGTCCGCGCCCCTGAGCTCGCTGTACTGCGCAATCTCGGCAGGGCTTCTCGTCTCAATCGGCTCGGGCATGCCTGCTACCGTCTGGCTGTCAAACTTGATGCTTTCCCCTGCGACAAAGAGCGGGGTGTTGAAGCGGGCGGCGACAATCGCGATGGGCAGCGTGCCAATCTTGTTGACTATGGAGCCGTCCGCAAGTATGGCGTCGCAGCCCACCAGCACCCTGTCAACCTTCTTCATCACAGCGCCTATGGCGGAATCAACGCAGTAGGTGACAGGTATCCTTGCCTCCAGCAGCTCGCGCGCGGTCTGGACGCCCTGCCTCAGCGGCTCGGTCTCTGTGACAATGACGCGGAAGTTCTTCTTCTGCGCCTTCGCCTCCTTCAGGATGGCAATGACGTGGCCTGAGTGGCAGTGCGTCAGGATTGTGTCGCCCTCGCTGATGTTGCCTGCACCGATGACTGCTATCTTGGTGACCATGGCTTCAATGTCCTTTGCCAGCTTGTCGCAGCTCATGGCGGCATACTTCTTGATGTTCTGGATGCGCCTGAGCTCATACCTGTCAACCTTGGCCAGGATGATGTTTATGCAGTTCCTGAGCGCAGGCTCTGTGGGCCTTGCGGCAGACGCCTTCCCGCCGACCTTCCTGAGCTCCTCAACGAATTCCTCTGTCTTGGTTGCCGCGCTCTCTGTGGCGGCTATCTTCATGCACTTTATGCCTGCCAGCGCGATGTCCTTGGCGCCCTGTATCTTCAGGGCAGCAATATCCTCCACTATGGAGTCAACCTTGGCCATGAAGCTGGATTTGCGCCCTCCCTTTGGCGACGGGCTCCTTTTCTGCTTCCCTGCGGGCTTAGAAACAGCCTTTTTCTTCGGCTTGTACCTCTTCGCGGCTTTGTGTTTGGGCTTGCGCCTGGCCTTGGGCTTGGGTTTGTGTTTCGCAACCGAGTTCCGATGAACTCGGTGCGCACCGAAACCGAGTTTCGGTTTCGCCTTTGGCTTCCTGCGCGCTGCCTTGTGTTTTTTTGCCTTTTTTCTGGATTTCTTCATATTGTCAAAAATCTTGACGGGCTGGCTTAAAACCTTTGAGATTCAGCGCTTTTTCAGAAGGAAACCGGTATCCTGCGGCGCCATGACTGCCATGCGTGACAATTTCTTCCCACTTTTCACGCAAACGCTGCATTCCTGCCCTTTGGGCGCGTCCGAGTAGCGGGCCGTCAGCAGCGCAGCTGCTCTGCATATCGGTTTTGGAATCTGCGCCGCGCCTTTGGTGACAGGCTCGCTTTCTGACTTTGACCTATGCGAGGGTTTGACCTGCGCCTTCCCTTTGGTGACGGACGCTTTTGCTGTCATAGCTGAAGCGGCGGGTTTAACTGATATTATCGTTGTTGTCGGCCCCATGACCCCATCAACCTCAAGGGTGGGGAGCCCCAGCCTTCCTGCCAGCGCAGCGATTTTGATGTTCTCCTGGTGGTTGCGGCCCACTATAATTATCGCCTTACATTTGGCAACGGGCTCCTTTGCTGATTTTGATGCAGCGGAGGTGTCTTTCTTGGTTCCTACGCCTATCGGGAAATGCCTGCCCAGCTTCGCAAGCCCTGTCTCATCAGGACCTGCGTCAGGCCTGAGCCTGAGAATGCCTGCCAGCCTGGCTGAAAACGACTCGTCCGTGAGCAGGCAGCCTCCTCCTGGCGAGGGGTAGTCAATCCTGTATTTCTTCGCGAGCGCAAGCTGTTCGGTCCTCCTGCGTCCGCTGATGGCCAGCATCTTGTCCCTGTCAATCCAGCCCTTCCGCTCGGCTTCTGTTTCGGGCAGCAGTTTCGCTGACAGCGGCCTCAGGACGCTCGCGTCCGCCTCCTTCTCAATCAGCTCCAGCGCATGCCTGTTCTGGCTCATGGGCCTCTCGCCAAGGACTTCGCCTGTTGCGATTATCCTGATGCCCTCCTTTGCCGCGATTTTCTTCGCCTCCTTCAGCATGAAGAGGTGGCAGTCTATGCAGGGGTTGAATGCCGCGCCCCTGCCAAAGCGGGGTTTCATTATCATCTTCATGTATCTGCGGAACATCGCGCCCCTTGTGCAATCCACGACGTGCAGCCTGATTCCCTGAACCTGCGCGAACCGCACGACGCACATGCTGTTGCTACAACATCCCCCGCCAAACGGCAGCGCGAAGAACACGGTCTCAACCCCATCCTTGCCCAGCTGCTCCTGCATGAGCCTGCACACTAGCCTGCTGTCAAGCCCGCCTGACAAAAGTACCAATGCCTTGACTTTCCTTGGCTTCGCTTTTCTCCTCATGGCCTTCCCTTTCTTCGCCATACTAGAACAAGAACTTTCCGTCTTTAATAATGACCCTTCCGTCGACGTCAATCGTAGGCTTGTCAAACACAGAGTCCAGGTGCACGTCTGTCTGCACAAGCCCGCCAAGCGCGGCGCTGGTGCCGAATGCTATGTGCGCTGTGCCTGTGACTTTCTCGTCCTCCAGTATGTTGCCTGTTATCCTCGCCTTCGGGTTCGTGCCTATGCCCAGCTCTGCAAGATTCGCGCCGTTTTCAACGCCTGACAGGATGTCCCAGAGCTCCCTGTTCTCGCATCTGACAGCAAAGCCGTCCTTGACGAATACCCTGAACGGCCTTTCCAGCACCCTCTCCAACGATGACAGGTCAAAAACCACCACGCCGTTGGAGCCGCCCTCCTTCGGCGCAATCGCGACCTCGCCGTCAGGCAGGTTCTTCACTATGCCGCGCCTGATAATCCCGTCGCAGCTGTTCACCCTCCTGCCTTCTGCCATCTCCATGGTTATGTCCGTGCCTGCTGCGGTCGTTACCCTCAGCATCCTTCCATCGCGCAGTTTCCCTGCCAGCCTTGCGCTGACCTCTGCCATCCTTGCGTAGTCCACGGGAATCGCGCGGAGGAATATCTCCCTGGTTATGCCCGGCATGGTGGCAGCCCTTCCGCCCCTCTTAAGCACCCTGTCAACCGCTCTTGTGTGCGTTATGGAATGTTCTGTTGGCGCGATGACGATGTCATATCCCAGCATGGCATCCGCGACCTCCGAGGGCGGCTCCCTGCCCGGAAGCCCTGTCGGCTTCATCCTCAGCAGCCCGCATTTGCATGGGCATGCCTCCTTCAGCGCCTCGCCAATCTCCAGCCGCTCGCCCGAAGGGTCGCAGACTATGAGCGCCTTCTCGCCCGGCTTCGCCTGCACGCAGTCCTTCCACACTATCATTGCCACATCCCGCATGCCCATGGTTCTCCTCTTCATGGCTTTATTTTAGAACCCATCCAAATATACTCATGAAGGTGTGGGTCGGGCTGGCTTTCCTTCTCGCAGTCGTGGCGTTGCCCTCAGTCCATGCACTAAATTTCACGGACAACCAAGCCTTTGGCTTCGGCGAGGGCATCAGCGTCAATGTAACTAACATAAGCGCAGGCCTCACACTAGGGAATGACGTCACAGACTACTTCCAGAACGGCACATTCACCTCCAGGACGTTTGATGCGGGGCAGATTGTGCATTGGGATATGGCAGTCATGAACATCAGTTACAATGCATCAGAGCACAGCTATCTTATAAAGAACTTCACAAGCAACGACAGCGTGTCTTGGCTTGAGTTCCCGATGCAATCAATGGTTGGCCGGTACTTCAACTACAGCATCAACCTCTCAAGCACCAACAACCAGACGCGGCCTGTCATTGACCTTGTCAACATCACATATTCATATATAGCGCCGAATGTCCAGCCTGTTTCCCCTGCCGCAGGATACACCACCAATACAAACTCCGTGAATCTCAACTGCTCCGCCACGTCGGTGAATAGCCTGAAAAACATCAGCATATGGTGGAACGGCACCGCAGGTGGATGGTCCGCGAACGCCACCAGCGACGCAGCAGGCTTCTTCAACTACACCAACCTGACCATTTCAGGCTTCCCGCAGGGTGCCTACACATGGGCGTGCCTTGCTTACGACAACCAGTCAAATGCGGCATGGGGGCAGAACAGAACGCTGTATTACCAGCCTGTCACAGCAGGTCCGGTGATATCACCCTACAACATCTCGCAGCCGACCATTATGAACGGCACCGCGCTGTCAATGGCCATGTATGCCAGCAGCAGCGCGCTGTCTGCTGTCTGGATAAACCTGAGCTATCCCAACGCGAGCACCATCAGGCTTTTCCCTTCCAACGGGGGTTCGGTGAGCTTCACGCCGCCTGTGGCCGGGATTTACAACGTCACGTTCTATGCCAATGACACGACAGGCAACATGACAAGCGCGACAGCGTCATTCACAGCAGTAGCGCCCATTAGCGTAAACATCTCTGTGACAGGCAGAAGCGGCACAAGCCTTGTGTCCAACGTCACATTCTACTATGCAGGCACGTCAAACCAAGCGGCCTACTATTCTTCGGACACAGGGAACTACGGCGTTAGGACAGCCCCGAACACAAGCTGCGATGTGGTTGCGAACGCCTACAGCGGCAACCTGACGCTCTGGCTTCTTGGCGTGAATCCTGCGCTGAACTTCAACGGCTCGCTGGTGATTGACAACCCGAACGCAACAGGCTTCATCAGGGTGTTTGCAGTGAACAGCACATACTCCGCGGGCAGCGCGAGGATACGCATATCCTACAGAGGCATCAACGTGTCCAGCGAGGGTAACCTGAAGATGCAGAGGTGCGCGGACTGGAGCTTCGCAAGCAGCTCCTGCGCAGGGAACTGGACTGATGTGACTTCAACA
>VGIZ01000005.1 GCA_016867675.1 Candidatus Aenigmatarchaeota archaeon
ATGAGGTCGGCGCCCTCGCTGTAGGGCACATGGGTGCTGTTGGTG
Organism: Candidatus Aenigmatarchaeota archaeon; assembly: GCA_016867675.1. GTDB lineage: Archaea > Aenigmatarchaeota > Aenigmatarchaeia > QMZP01 > QMZP01 > VGIZ01. The sequence goes on from VGIZ01000005.1 coordinate 46, forward strand.
TAGTAGAAGCTGCCCTGCTTTCCCTGCACATGGGCTCTTTTTCTGAAAATTCGTATGTCGGCTGTGGCGAGCTTGTGGCTCGCAGCCTCTGCAGGCGTCTGCTCCAGCGTGTAGGTGGCGCCGTCCTGCCTTGAGAACTGCGCCGCGCGCCCCGCCATGTGCATGGTTATCCTTTTTCCGAGCCTCAGCCCTTCGCCTGACGCCAGCCCGACGCCGGTGAGGTTGAGCAGGCACTCGTTCATGCCTATCATGCCGATGGTCAGCTTCCTCTCCCTGAAGTTGTAGTATGGCGCGCCGTCCGCTGTCTTCATCGCCAGCAGCGGGAGTAGTTTCCACTGGTAGAGCGACTTCCTGACTATTTCGTTGCTTTCCCTCAGCGCCCTCCTCGCAGCTTCCAGTTTGCTGTCAAGGATTTCAAAGAACCTGCCTTCGTCCTTCTTTGCCAGCAGCGCGATGCGGGGAAGGTTCAGCGTGACGACCTTGTTGCTGCCGCTGCCCATGCCGCCTGCCTGCCAGATGCCGCCGCTGTTATGTGTTATCAAACCATACCCATGAACAAAATTGTTGTTTTCGGCTACTTCTATATCATACAGAAAGCCCGAGTATTTTTTCTTGGTCAAGCATGTTACTTCAACTGGATGCACATCACTTTGGATTATCAAGTCAAGTAATTTGGTGCCTATTATATTCTTTGTTTGTTCTAACCTCTTTGCAGAAATCTTTCTGAAATGTTTCAGAGATTCTCTTATTTTATGTCTCAAATATTGAGAGCTTATATCCTTTATCCTTTCTTTGTCTATCAGAAAATCGGGAAACAGCTCACATATAGGAGGATGTGTTCTTTCTCCGGGCAGATTCAGCCTGTTTTTGAAGATAAATTTACTAGGTGCATTTTTCATAAATTTTTCAAGGTTCTTGCCCTTTTGAACATTAATGCTGAATACACGGGAATCGTGGGTTATAGAAAACGCTATGCCAAGGGAGTAAAGAAGCAATGAGATATCATTTACCATTTCCTTATCTCTAATTGAAAAAATCACCTGGTCAATCTGACCTCTTTTACATTTTACGGTGCCGTCACCTGTGAAAAATGAGTCGATCACAGCCCACCTAAAGGCTTCTGGAGCAGAAAATACGAACTTTGGCAATCTTTTTGTAACCTTTCCTTTAGATTTTCTATTTATTCCAAACATGCCCCTGAAAATATCTGCCAAAACCTTTGCGTTCACTTGCAGCCTTATGGCATTCTTTTTTTCTACATTCAATATCTTTGAGTCAAGCCCGAATGTGTTCATTATTTGCTTTGAAAGCCCGCATGCGATATCTTTCTCGTTCTCATTAAATGTGAATGTAACCCCTCCCTTAAAGATGTTCCCCTCTGACAAGAAAAATCCTATTATATTTGCTAGGGAACTTGTGGTCATCATATCAATATTTATTAGCTTGCCTACACCCCGTGGCATTAATGTAATATCAGATAATTTTCCTCCAAGTTTCTTATACATGTCAAGTCTCATGTTTCCGTCTCTTTTCCTGTCATATACGAACGTCCTATGAAGACCCAAGCTTCTTGATGCCTCAGAGTGGTTCTCTATGTTGCGGAGTAATGAATCTAAACCCTTACCTGCTACAGCAAAGTCTGATTCCTCTATAATAAAGTCAGTCGCTCTGATATCATCTGTTGAATTTGACATCGGAATTTGCTTGGGTGTTAAAAGATAGTCACCATTCCGGATCTCTTCTGCTTTCTTATAAACAAATCCTTCCTCTGATAGGACTAGACACGGATGGTTTTCGGATACATTTATCTCCTTCCCGTCTTTTGTTTTTATGCAAAGGATATGCCCGCTTAGATTTATGTGCCTTGTTGCATTTATTATAGGTTTCCATTCTATCTTCCCCAGCTTTGTATCAAAACTCAAGGTTTCAATTGACTTATGTTTCATACTTTCCCATTTTTCAACAACTTCTCCTATACTTTCGATGGAGATTTCATTGCCTTTTCTTATTATAACCGATTCTTCAAACGGTAGACAGTGTTTAACAAAAAGCCTGCAGCACATGGCGTGCACGTACTTCTCGTCAAGGTAGTCCGCCGCCAGGTTGAAGAAATAGGGCGTCCCCTTCTCGGCGGCTGTCCTCATCGTCTCCAGCCAGAGCTCGTCGTTCCAGTCAAGGTCCCTTGTTATCGCTGTCGTGATTATCGGGAACGTGAAGGGCAGCCCGTTCCCGTCGCCCTCACGCATGACCTCCATGAATGCCTTGTAGATGAGCCTTGCCTCGTGCTCGTAGTCGGCGTAGGATGCTGTGGCCAGCTTTTCGCCCCTGTATATCACAGGCACTGCCTGGCCGTCCTGCTCCTTCAGGTATGACGGGCAGTTCACGCGCAGGCCTATGTTGGTGAAAGCGCTCTGCGCGCCCGTCCTGTTTGACTGGTTGAGCTGGTAGACAAGCCCCTGCACCGCCTGCTTTATCTCCGCATAGCCGAGCCTGTCGTGGTGCGCGTAGGGCGCGAGGAACCAGTTGTAGTAGTCCATCGCCTGCGCACCCGCGAAGAAAAGCTGCGAATAAAACATGTAAGCCATGGACTGGTAGACAGCCGAGCTGAAATGCCTCGCAGGCCTGCTCCTGCAGTGGGGAAACCTCAGCCCGTCCAGCAGGAATATCCTTGGATCCACCCCATTGCAATATGGGCGGAGCGCGCTGTGCAGGGTGTGGATGTATATGGAGCCCTCGTTGTGCGCCCTGACGACGGCAGGGGAATACAGCCTCTTCAGCACGTATTCCTCCAGCGCCTTGGAAAACACGACATAGTCCACGAGCGAGGGCGAGACCTGCGTGTTGGAGTTGTCCCTGGAAAGCCACGTCCTCTCCCTCAGGACGTCGTCTATGAGCCTGCCGGTGTCCATGCTATATTATTTGACTCCGGAATAATATAGAATGGTGTGGAATGGTAGTTATGAAAATCATTGAAAGGTTCATTGACGGCGAAATCTACAGCATCATCTCAGTCGGAAGGTTCTCATCACTCAGCACAGGCAAGCTTTCCGACGAGGTGAAGGCCTACCTGAAGGGGAAGAAGCTGACAGCTGTCTGGAGCAGCCACAGGGAATTCGGGCTCTGGCTGGAGCGCGTGGAGGAGTTCCAGAAGGAAGCCGAGAGGCTGTTCGGCCACAGGAAGGTCGGTGTGCTCGTCTTCGTCAACGACAGCGAGCCTGACCTGCCGCTTGACGAGGTGCAGGTGAAGAAGGGCGACATCATTGAGATTGCCTACACGGGCGGCGAAAAGCCGAAGGAAGGGAGTCAGAATAAGAGCAGCCAGAAGGAGTCTTTTTTCGAGGGCAGCGACAAGCGCGGCTACTCCGCGCCCTACAGGCGCGAGAGCGAGTGGAGGCGGCCGAGAGGGGTAAAGTAAGGGCTGATGTCTGTTACAAAGACCGCTTTACCATTGTTGGCTTGGGTGGTGAATTGTTTTAAAAATCAAAGCATTTGGCACAGGTGCATCGCCACTCATTTGGGATTATCCTCCAGCCTTACTTCACGGGCCCGAACGTCAAGCCCCGACGTTGAGCCCTGCAAGCGCGCTCTTTATCAGGTCGCCGAACATGCTGGTGGAGGCGTAGGCAACCATGAAATAGACAATCATGCTGATGAGCAGCATCTTGCCCGCTGTGTACCACTGCAGGCTCTTGTTCTCGCCCTCGCTTATCTTCGTGATGAACATGGCGAGTATGACCACCATCTCAAGCAGGTAGATGCCGACTATCATCTGGAAGACCGCGGGCGAGGTTGACGGCGTGCCCAGCGATATGAGCGAGAAGTCAAGACCGAGGCTTGACGCGGAGCCGAGCTGCATCTTCTGCAGGTACTGGCCAAGCGTCGTGAGCACCTGTATGATGATGTCTGCCATGGACACTATGAGCCCTGTTATCAGCGGCGTCAGGAAGTATGCCTGGAATCGCATGCTGCTCACGGTCTCGCTCAGCATGCCGCGGATGAACTCCTGCGTCTCGCGGATGTTCTTCAGGTATCGGGATATCTTGAGCATGCTCTCCGCGGCGTAGCTCGTGCCCTTCTTTGAAGTGTCAACCACCGTGCTCATTATGTTCAGCAGCAGCTTGGACGGGTAGAACTTCAGTGCCCCCCACTGAGGATGGAACAGCGCGTCCTCGAATGTCATGCCGAGGTCGCGTATGTTGCGCAGCGTGAGCTTGAACAGGTTGGATATCTTGAGGTCCTTGACGTCGTCAATGGACTTCTCTATCGCCACCTCGGTCGGCGTCCCCGCGCCTATCCTGTTGCCAAGCTGGAACAGCGCAAGCTCGAACTCGCCCTCTATGCTGTTCATGCCTGACCTGACGCGGACTGCCTGGAAGTTGGAGAGCATGAAATATGTCGCCAGGCCCGCGCCTATGCCTATGACTATGAGCATGGACATCACCGTGGTTGTCACGTGGTCAGGGTCGGGCGGCGAGACATACTTGCCGTCAACGACAGGCGGGAACATCAGCCCGGGGTTTGATGCGAAGTAGAATATCGGGAACAGCAGTATCGCCGCCATCACGATGATGCCTATGGGCAGGGCGGGTATCTGGCTTTTGCCCATTATGAAATGCCCAGGCTTCGGCAGGCCTGGATGGCTCTTCACATCAACCTGCGAGACCGTGACAGGCCTGCGCCTCAGCGTGTTGTTGATGAACCAGACTATCACTATGGGCAGCGCGATGTCGTAGCCCACTATGAAGTGGATGGGCTGGACAACGTCCGCCATGAACACCGCGGCCAGAGGCGCCATTATGGTGCCGAGTATGGGAAGGACAATGCCCATCATGTGTATGACCATGACAGGCAGCCTGAGGTCCTGCGCGTAGTGCCTCATTCTGACCTTGGTGCCCTTGAGTATGACGTTCAGCGCCTCGTCAAGGAGCAGCCTGCCGCGCTCAGGCGTCTGGCGCTTGGAGTCCCTTATCAGCCGCAGCGCCTCCGAGAACTCCTCGTTCTCGGGCTTCCACCTGACTATGTAGTCGTCAACGGCGTCGTCGGCGGAGTAGTATTTCCTCATCTCTATGTCCCAGAGCAGGCGGCGCATGTCCCACGCGAGCGCGCCGGATATGTTTGACGCCGCGAAGCGCAGCGCCTCCTCGAGGTTCGGCGAGATGCGCATGGACACCACCATGTAGAGTATGGCCAGCACTATCTGGCTGCTGGCGTCTATCCTCGTGTACTTCAGCACATAGCCGGGGTACTTCATCAGGTAGAACGCGAGCATGGCTCCTATGATTATTACAATGAGCCCGCCAAGCACAGGCACGATGCCGCCTGCCATAAGCGCCACGCCCGCGACAGCAAAGGCGATGATGGTCAGCACGAACAGCGACATCACGCCGTCAGGCGTTATCTTCATGCCTGTGAAGCTCACCGCGCTGTCAACGAGCTTCTTGGTGCCCTCGTCCGCCTTGACATGCAGAATCTTGGAAGCGAACCCGACCGCAGACTCGTACCAGCCAGGCTTCTGGAGCTCCTGCTCCATGAAGAGCCTGTATTCCCTGCTGCGCGCCTCGCTCGGCGTATAATAGGGCTGGTTCCAGCCCCGGCGCTTTGGGGGCTCTTTCTTTTTCCCGCCAAAAATGCCCATAAGTATATTCTGTTCTTGTTGCCTATTATTATTGACAGAAGCCGCGCTTTTGGCGCGAAGTCGCTGCATAAAATTTTTGATGGCATGCAATCTTCTTGCGGGACGGCCTTTCTTTAGCGGAGATATAGTGAGACCACTTTTTAATCCAATGTATAAGTGGTCTCGCTATATGCGAAACAAGGAGATGTTAATCTATGTTATTTCCTTGTTTCACTATATATTTAGCCCGCTGACCAAATGATAGTCATGATTGAGTGGATTCTCGCCGCCATAGGCATCGCTGGGTTCGGGCTTGCGGGCTACTGGGACCTCAAAAGCACGGAGTTCCCTGACTGGCTGCCATACTCAATGATAATCCTTGCGCTTGCCGTCAGAAGCGTCTTTGCATGGCTTTCATCGGACTGGGGAATATTGACAAGCTCCATTCTCGTCGGGGTCGCGTTCCTTGCCGTGGGGCTTGCCATGTACTTTGCGAGGCAGTGGGGCGACGGCGACGCGTGGCTGCTCGGCGCGCTGGGGTTCCTGTTCCCGAACCCCTCAGGGTTCGCCTACTTCGGATTCTTCCCGTTCCCTGTCGCGATGCTCTTCAACTTCTTCCTTGTCGCGTTCATCTACATAATCGCCTATTCGGTCGTCCTGTCCTTAACAAGGCCTGATGTGTACAGGGGTTTCATCAGGAGCTTCAGGCGCGAGTACAAGGGCGCTGTCATGCTGGTCGGCGGCACGACAGCAGCCTACCTGATATTCCTCGTCACCATGTTCCTTTCGTTCAGGCTTGCCCCGCCGTCGCCGCTGCTTGCCGCGTCATTCCCTGCCCTGATAGCGTTCATCGTTGTCTTTTCCCGCTACGGCATGTACATAGAGAAGAACCTGTTCAAGCGGAGGATTCCCGTCAGCAGGCTCCGCGCCGGCGACGTGCCTGTGGGGGGCAAATGGCGCGTGCTCAGGCCCGCCGAGGTGAAGGCGCTGAAGCGCAGGGGCGGGCACGTCTGGATAAAGGAAGGAGTCAGGTTCGCGCCCGTGTTCGTCATAGCGCTCGTCGTCACGCTGCTGTTCGGCGACGTCTTTTCGCTTCTGCTCGGGTTTGTTTGAGTGACCATGTATGGAAGGCGAGTTCAGGGACATTGAGAACTGGGGCAACATACTGGAATACGACACCCTCAGGGACAAGACCTTCTGGGAGCGCATCGGCGCGGGCGGGACGATAACCGCGAACCCCGCTGTCTACAAGAACAAGATATATGTCGGCGCTTATGACAAGAATATTTACTGCCTCAGCCTTGAAGGGAAGGAGCTCTGGCGCTTTGCCACGAACGGCGTCATACAGGCGGAAACGACGTGCAAGGACAGCCGCGCCTACGTGTGCTCGGGCGACAGCAGCGTCTACTGCCTTGACGCGGACACAGGAAAGCTCATATGGGCCTACAAGACAAACGGCCCGATAGGCAACGCCCCTGCAGAATACAAGGGCAGGCTCTACGTCGCCTGCACAGACGGCTGCATGTACTGCCTGGACGCGAGGGACGGAAGCCTTGCCTGGATTTTCAAGACCTCGTTCCCGCTGACATACCCGCTCATACTCGACGACAGGATATACACAGGCTACCTCGGCTCGTGCCTCTACTGCCTGGACATGGAGGGCAGGCTCATGTGGAAGTTCAACGCGCAGGCGTGGATAGCGGCATGGCCCGCCGCCTATGACAAGGAAAACAAAATAATCTACTTCGGCTCATGGGACAGGCACCTCTACGCCATCTCGCCTGAAGGAAAGCTGAAATGGTCGCGCGCCTTCCACGGCGGCGTGCTGTGCCCGATCGCGGAGGAGGGCAGGGTTTATTTCGGATGCACGGACGACAGGAGCTACTGCCTTGACAGCGGCGGCCGGGTCGTCTGGACGTTCAAGGCGGACAATGCTGTCAGCGAGATAACGATAGACGATAACTACGCCTACCTCGGCTGCTACGACAACAACATGTATGCAGTGGACAAGCGCACGGGAAGGATGGTGTGGAAGTTCAGGACAAACGGCTTCATCCACTGCAAGCCGCTGGTCTACAAGAACATGGTGATATTCGGAAGCTGGGACTGCAACCTCTACTGCGTCAGCAAGTTTGACGGCAGCCTGCTCTGGAAGTTCGCGACAAGCATGAGCGCGCCGTCGCCAATCCACCCGCCCGAGCAGGTGAAGATAGAAAGGCTGGAGCTCGCGCCGACTGCCGAGGAGGAGAAAAAGAAGGAGGAAGCCAGGCCGGCGGAGGGCATGGGCGAGTACGAGGTCGACCGCACGACCTACGCCAGCGGAATGAGCAAGTCGTATATCAGCAGCAGGAAGAGGGGCTACATAAGCTCAAGCGAGTTCTGACATCAACTCTTCTGAAACATGAAAACAAAAAACCGGAAAAAACAAAAAATAAAATCAGGCCAAGGCTGACTATCTTTGCATTGCTCCTTATCTGATTGACCTTATCCTGTCAACCCTGACCTTCTTGACCACAGGCTTCCAGACAGAGCTGGGCAGCCAGCTGACCTCGGGCGAGATGGTGACCTTCTTCCTGGAACCCCTGAAAACGTGGATGCTGTAGGTCCCGTCGCGGTTGCGCCTTCCCCTCTCCCTGAGCTTGATGTCAGAAACGCCCCTTGTCGCGGCCTTGAGCGCAGCCTGGCGCGGCTGCCTGCCGGTGAATATGGAGACGTTGCGGCCCTGCCTGAGAATGTAGTATTTCCTTGAAGCTCTCCTTGCCATGTCCACACCTCACATTTTATAGCGTTCCGAAGTAGCATGAATTGCTCCGTCGGAACGCATACTGCAAGACAACCTGCAATCGCAGTCATATGTTGTCTCACAGTTAAACAGCTATGCGTCGCAAGCATTCGTGACAAAGTCTTGGAGCACTGATATATAAGCATTTGGCGGGTGCCGGTTTTCATTGCAGGCTGCCTGCCCTCCATCAGATATAAAGAAGCCGAACAAAATAGAGATAGATAGTTATGCTGCTTATAGCGAGGCCGCTGCAGTTCGAGGCAAACAAGCCCATAATAGTCCTCAGGAAGGAGGACGCGGACGAGCTGGGCGTCAAGGCGCTGGAGAGGGTGGAAATAAAGTTCGACGGCAGGAAGACGGTCGCCATAGTGAATGTTGCCAGGAAGGTTATAGGCAAGGGCGAAGCCGGCATGTATGCGAGCCTTTTCGACCAGCTCAGACTGAAGGCGGGCCAGCCCGTAGATGTCAGCCCGGCGGAACCGCCGAGTTCCATTGACTCCATAAAGAGGAAGATGGCGGGCAAGCCGCTGTCCAAGGACGAGATGAGGGCCATAGTTGAGGATGTCGTCGGCGAGAGGCTGTCTGATGTTGAAACAGCGGCATTCGTGATAGCGCTGAACGACCACGGGCTGTCCATGGGCGAAGCCACAGCCCTGTCAACCGCCATGGCGGAGACAGGCGAAAAGCTGCGCCTCGGAAAGAAGGATGTCTATGACAAGCACAGCGCGGGAGGGATTCCCGGCGACAAGACATCAATGCTGCTCGTGCCCATTGTGGCGGCGGCGGGTCTGACCATACCCAAGACCTCGTCAAGGGCAATAACCGCGCCCGCAGGCACGGCAGACAAGATGGAGTGCATCGCGCCTGTTGAGCACTCCATGGAGGAGATAGCCAGGATTGTCAGGAAGACGAACGGCTGCCTTGTGTGGGGCGGCGCCGTCGACATGGCGCCCGCCGACGACGCCTTCATAAGGGTTGAGTATCCGCTTTCGATAGACCCGCTGCTGCTGCCGTCGGTGATGTCCAAGAAGAAGGCCGCGGGGGCGAAATATCTTGCCATAGACATACCGACAGGCAAGGGCGCGAAAATCAAGACCGTCGGCGAGGCGCAGGAGCTTGCGAAGCAGTTCATTGAGCTCGGCAGGAACCTCGGCATCAGGGTCTCGTGCACGTCGACGTACGGCGAGCAGCCGCTTGGCTACGGCGTCGGGCCTGCGCTGGAGGCGCGCGAAGTCCTGGAAACCCTTTATGCACACAGGGGTTCTGCAGACCTGGTTGCGAAGGCCTGCCATCTTTCAGGCGTGCTCTTCGGGTTCAAGGGAATGAAGAACGGCGAGGCGTATGCGAGAAGGCTGCTGTCGTCGGGCAGGGCGCTCGCGAAGATGAAGCAGATAATAGCCGAGCAGGGCGGCGACCCCAGCATAAAGCCGTCCGACATCCATGTGGGCGGACAGCGCATGAAGGTGGAGTCCGACGCATCAGGCCATGTCTGGTGGATAAACAACAGCACCATAACGCAGATAGCAAGGGCGGCGGGATGCCCGAGCGACAAGGGCGCAGGCGTGCTTCTGCGCAAGAAGATAGGCGACAGGGTAGCAAAGGGCGACGTGCTCTTCGAGATATACGCCGACAAGACGCAAAAGCTCAACCGCGCGCTCAAGGTTGCCGAGGATTCCGATGTCATGGGCGTAGGGGACATCTCCAACATGGTCATGCTCACCCTGCCCGAGGAGAGGGAGCACAGGCGGCACTTCATCATGGAGAGGTAAAATGGATTTCAAGCCTCTGCTCATGCCAACCAAATGGAAAGTAGCGACATTAGTCATCACACTTCTTATCTTTGGCGTGCCTGCAACTTTCCATACCTGCAGTACATATCCGCTGATGCCAGGTCAGTCGCCCCCACCATGCGTAGAATATATGACAGCGGCAAATGTGCTTACTTATATATTTCTCATTTCTCCTGGCGCGACAGATGTTGCCAACAGCTTTGTGTTTAATCCAGCAATTGTCCTGATCTACTTGATAGCACTATATTTGGTGCTATCACTGGTATTCTATGCGGCACGAAAGAAGTGACTACTCTCCAAACTTCGTCGCCAGCACATCGGTTATTATCCCGTAGATGATGCCCGCGCCTATGAAGACAGCCGCGCCGCCGTAGAACGAGATGGAAACGCTTGATATTATGCCCATTATCGCACCCCTAAGCGCGGCGTTGCCGTATCTGCTCTTCAGAATGGCCCATGAGCCCGCGAACCCGATGAGGAAGCCCGTCAGCAGGCGCGCGTAGAAGATTGTCATCAGGTATGGCATGGTCATGGTGAAGCCAGGTATCTGCACATTGGACGTGCCGTAGGCGCAAAGAATGCCGAAGATGGCCGAAACGACAAGGGAAACCAGAAGCCTCCTCGCGAGCGCCATAACATCACTCACTCCTTCTTCACAATGCCTGCAAGAATCAGCGGCACTCCCATCACAAGCGCGCCGATGAGCATTGACGAGCCCTGGTAGTTGTTCAGGAACGGGAAGAGCACGGCGGAGAAAAGCCAGAACAGCCCGAGCTGCAGCCTCAGCGGGCTGCCCTTCAGCCCGTCAGCGACAAGCGCCGCGCCGATGACCAGCATCCAGACGCTGACAAGATAAAAGGGCGAAACCGCCACGAGCTGGATGAGTATGGCTGCTGTCAGGATTATGCCTTCAGCCACGGCGACAGCCATGGCGCCCGAGCAGCAGCATGAGCACTTCTTCCCGAACCTCCCCTTCTTCCTGCAGCAGCAACACCCCTTGCTGACTGCTATTCCAACCACCGCTAAAACTACCCAAACCGCCGGCACAAGCGTGTAATCATAGATTGAAAAGAGAAGGTAATGAGTGGCAAGGAAACCGATGAGAAGCAGCAGTCCGCAGACCGCAAGGGGCTTGTCCATGCAATAAATTGCAGTTGGTTATTAATATAACTTAATCCTTCGCATTAGCCGGTGGGACAAGCGATTAGTTCTACGCGATTCTTTTCCCGAGCGGCGCGTCCCTCTCGGGCTGCAGGAGGATGACCTCGCCGCCGTCGCAAACCACGCCAAGGACAAGTACCTCTGACATGAAGCCCGCGATGTTCTTGGGAGGGAAGTTGACGACAGCGACAACCTGCTTCCCAATCAACTCCTCTTTGGAATACAGCTTCGTTATCTGCGCAGATGTTTGTTTCGTCCCTACCTCCGAACCAAAATCAATCTTCAGCTTGTATGCGGGCTTGCGCGCCTGCGGGAAGTCTTCAGCGGAGACTACCCTGCCCACGCGCATGTCAACCTTCTCGAAGTCCTGCCATGTTATCGACATAAGCACCAATTTATTCTTTCATCTGTATATTATAACCATGCCGTCAGCCGAAGAGGTCGTCAGAAGCTACTTCCAGGCGCTTGAGAGCGGCAGCTATGACCGGATAATCAGGCTTTTCTCCAAGTACGCGGTGGTTGACTCGCCGCTCTACGGCAGGATGCAGGCGTCCGAGTTCTTCAGGGACCTGCTGCAGGACACCGCAAAATCCAAGATAACCGTGCTGAACATATTCGAGAATCGCAGCAAGCCCGGCAGCATTGTCGCGCACTACAGCTACCAGTGGATACTCAGGAATTCCCAGTTCACGTCATTTGAAGGCACTGACATCTTCAACGTCTCGCCCGAAGGCAGGATAGACAGACTTGCAATCATCTACGACACCGCGAAGGTCAGGGATGCGTGGAAGAAGGCGATGAAAAGGTAGCGCTCCCAGAAAACCAGATACTCTTCTTATGAGTTGGCTGTAACCCTCAACAGAAGCATTGCCGCTATATTCTCTCTGCAATCTCTTCCTTCACGTTCTTGACAAAGTCGTCCGGCCTGACGCCGAATTTGATATTCTTGTCGCCGCGCCTCCTCACAGCCACGGCGCCCGCCTTCTCCTCCTTGTCGCCTATACAAAGCACATAAGGCACCTTCTGTATTTCGGCCTCCCTGACCTTGTGCTCAACCGTGTGGTTCTCGATGTCCAGCTCTGCCCGAATGCCATTCGCAACAAGTTCCTTGTATATTTTCTCCGCAGCCTTGTTGTTCCTGTCAGTGAAAGAGAGCACCCTGACCTGAACGGGGGCAAGCCATGTCGGGAGCGCGCCGCTGGTGTGCTCCAGCAGTATGCCTGTGAACCTCTCCAGCGCGCCGTAGACCACACGGTGCAGCATCACAGGCGTGTGCGGCTTGTTGTCCTCGCCGTTGTAGGTCAGTTCGAACCGTTCGGGCATGGCGAAGTCCAGCTGTATGGTCGCCAGCTGCCACGACCTGCCCTGCGAATCCTTGATGTGGAAGTCTATCTTCGGCCCGTAGAACGCGCCGTCGCCTGCATTTATCTTGAACTTCGCCTTCCTCTTCTTCAGCACCCCCTCAAGGATTTTCTCGGCCTTGTCCCACAGCCTGTCGTCGCCAATCCTCTTCGCAGGCCTTGTCGAAAGCTCCATGTGGTAGTCAAAGCCGAACTTTGAGTAGAACCTGTCGACAAGGTCCATGATTGCCACAATCTCCTTCTCAAGCTGCGCCTCCGTGCAGAATATGTGCGCGTCGTCCTGCGTGATTTCTATGACCCTGAACAGGCCTGTCAGCACGCCCGACAGCTCCTGCCTGTGCACAGTGCCCAGCTCGGCCATGCGAAGCGGAAGGTCCTTGTACGACTTCGGCCTCTGCTTGTAGATCAGCAGCCCTCCCGGGCAGTTCATGGGCTTGACCGCGAAGTCGCGGCCCTCGTACTTGGAAAGGAATATGTTGTCCCTGTACTTCTCCCAGTGCCCGGATATCTGCCAGAGCTTCTTGTCCAGCACCATCGGCGTGGAAACCTCAAGGTATCCCGCCTTCCTGTGCTCCTCGCGCCAGAATTTAATAAGCTCGTTGAATATAGTCCAGCCCTTGTCGTGCCAGAACACCATGCCCGGCGCTGTCTCGCTGAATGAGAACAGGTCCATGCGCTGGCCCAGAATCCTGTGGTCGTTGTCCTTCAGGTTCTCCCTGTCCAGCTTCTGCTTGGATATCTCGCGCAGCAGCTGCTTCGTGTCAACGGGCTTCTCGGCCTGCATGTGAATTTTTGTTTTCTCGTCAACCTTTACAGAATCTCCAATCACAATGCTCTTGCTCAGCTCCGAGAGCGGGTGGCCCTTGCATCTGATGTCGAACGCCTTGTACCAGCCGAATGGCGCGCGCGTGACCTTGACCTTCTTCTTCGCCAGGAGAGCCTCAATTTCCTTCAGCACCTCAAGCGCAACAGCAGGGCTGGACAGGCTTGACGAAAGATGGGCGTATGGGTATAGCACGACGGAATCAGCCTTCACCTCGTTGAAGACCTTGAGTATCTCGTCCGCGGCCTTCTCGGCAACAGCCTGCGGGCTGCCCTCGTCAGCCTTCTCGACCGCGCTAAGGCAGACCAGCGCCTCCTCGACCCTGACCTTCTTCTTCGGCGCCTCCTCCGCGGCCTTGATTGCCCGCTTCTTCGGCTCCCATTCCACGAAGTCTGTGTGCAGCAGCAGTATTTTCATGCAACATGCACCTATCCTGCATATCTCTTGCACTGACCATATATCAACGCCATTTCAGTCCAAGATTTCATAATGACTTATTCCTCATGTTGGTTTAAATCTTATCAGCGCACCATATCCAGCAATCTTGGATAAATCCTCTTCATGAAGGCCATGACCTTTTCGGCATAGCCCATATCGAGCATGGTGCCGTAGTATTTCGTGCCGTTCCTGTAATACCTTACCTCATCCATGAACCGCACATCGGCTTCGGAGAAGCCGAGCCTAGTCATGTAAGAGAACTCGGCCTCGTGGGAGTTGCCTGCATTGAACCCGTCGATGAGCATCCTC
>VGIZ01000006.1 GCA_016867675.1 Candidatus Aenigmatarchaeota archaeon
AGTCCCCAAAACCAGCACATGCATCATAACCTTCCATTTTTAAATTTTTCTGTCATATTAAAATGGGAGATAGTATGAAAGATGAGTCACAGCCTGCAAATGCGGTGAGTATGAATGCAGCTGCCCATGATGGGTTGGTAGTGAAAGAAATATCTAGGCAACAAACAGATAAAAAATGTCCTAACTGCCAAACACCAGTAGAATTGGTCGTAGAGCGGTGGGAGCTTAAGTGGCAAGAAATCCTCGATGGTGAAATGGTTTATTGTCCAAGGGGGTGCTATGAATTAGTAGTTCATGACCCATGGGAAGACCCAAGGGTTAGCAACCATGCTTATTCCAAAAAGGTTGAAAGCCTTGCTCCGTGGGAAGACCCCAAAGTTGACTCGATAGTTCATAGCTGGGGCCCTTATCGCTATAGGATGCATGGAACTTTAGATGACATTCCAACAAAAGGGGGATATGAATTCGGGGAAAAACTTGAACGTCCCATCTCTGACGAAGAACTTAAGGCCCTAAGGGAGCACTTAGGCAAAAGTGTTGAAATCAGGCGGGTTGCCCATTATAGTGATGATGTAGATGGTGGTGATTATCCTGGAACAACAACTGAAATGTTACATTTCACGTATTATAGAAGATTCGATTTTGAAAAAATGCTTGGTAAAGTAATTCTTGTTTCTGTTTGCGGTTATCCTGTAGCTCACCGGCATAAAGTTGCGCCGGGAGCCGCTGGTGTATCAGAAAGCATTGAAAGTGTAGAGTATCAGGGAAGAATGTTGTTATCTTTCCCTTGAGATAGGTGCGCGTGAAGATTGCGGAGCTGCCGTGCGCGCTGAAGAGGTTTCTGGATGGCGAAGAGATTGGGAAGCTGGGGAAGGCTGTGAAGCCTGCTGCGAAGGAAGAATAGGTTATTCTTTCAACTCATCAAAAGAGGCTGTGATGAATTCTGGGTTATTTATTCTCATTTTTTCTGTAATAATCTTCGGCGATAAATTCTCACCCTCAACAACAAGGAATTCGCCTACGCCTTCAATGATGTTTATGTTGATTGTATAGCCGCCAAAAGCGAAGAACCTCCTCTTCTTTTTCAGCACGCATTTTATGCCGAACCTGCTGCTCAGCTCCTTCTTGATTTGCTCGGCATTATCCAACTTCTCATATTTCAATATCCTGAACTTGCCTTTGGCTGCTCTGAGTTTTACTAAGAAATCACCCCTCTCGTCCTGAGTAACTTTTAGAACATTTCCCTTTGGTTGCTTGAAGTACGTGTCGGTGACGTTAAGCTCTTCTGTGAAATTTGCACCGATGTCGGTGAGTTTCTCTTCAACTTTCCTGTAGTCGTGGATTCTGATTTTCAGCTCTTCTGCCATAACAATGACTGCTTACTTCTTCTTGAGTTTTAGTATCGCCTCGGCGATGTCGCCGTTCGTCTCCTCAAGGGCTGACCTTGCATCTTCTTCGGAGACGCCAGCCTGCATAGCGACCATCCTCACGTCGTCATCTGTTATCCTACTCTCTTCTGCCAGCGGGCGCTCGCTGACATCGCCTGTTATCTGCCAGGAGTCCTGGCCCATCATGTTCACGCGCGACACCTGCGGGTTGCTGATGACTATATCCTTGCCAGGCGTCCTGATTATGACCTCGGTGGCGTCTATGGGCTTGGCCTCAATGCCCATGCGCTTGGCCATTTTTTCTATCTGTTTGGGGTTTATCTTCATATGATTCACTCCTTCCTTCTTGTAGCCCTCTTTAATAAAATTATCAGCACCAGGCCAGCCAGCGCGCCCGCCACGTCAACGAGCCAGTCCATGGTGTCGCAGACCCTGCCCGGGCAGTAGAGCTGCATGAACTCCGCCAGCGCGCCGACAGCTGCCGCAACTACAATGGATGATATGGCTGCCTTCCTGGCTGGTGTTATCCTTGAAAATGTTGCAAGAAGCAATGCGGCGTAAACAGCATATGCAACGAAGTGCACCAACCAGCCGCTCGGCGGCGCAGGGCCTGCGCCTGCTGCAGGCATGGGCAGCGCCGAGTAGATGAGCAGCGCCGCAGTGTATGCTATTGAAATCGCCGACAGCGCAAATGTTTTGTTCAACATATATAATGAGGGTTGGGCTGTGCTTTTATGCGTTGCTTCACTATACTGCTCTGTGGCTGGTGTTCCATGGCTGATTATGAGATGCAGGTCATTGACGTGGACTATGTCAACATAAACGAGAAGCCTGTGCTGAGGATTTTCGGGAAAACCGCCGCAGGCGAGAGCGCCTGCGCTTTTTACGACGGGTTTGTCCCCTACTTCTACCTTGACGACGAGAAGGCGCTGAAGACTCTTGAAAACGAGCCGCTGGTGAAGGAGGTGAAGGAGGTGGAGCGCATGCTGCCGTCGGACAGGGACGGAAAGCGGAGGATGTGGAAGGTCATCCTGTCCAACCCCGCCAAGACGCCAGAGGTCAGGGACAGGCTGCTGACATCAGGCTTCCTGCCCTACGAGGCTGACATACTCTTCCGCTACAGGTTCATGAACGACCTCGGCATAAACGGCATGGGCTGGGTGAAGGTCGAGGGCAGCGAGACAGCGACCAACACCGTGAATGCGAAGCTGAAGGTGAAGGCAAGCAAGATGCACGTGCTCAAGAGGGACGACGACGCGCCGCTGAGGACGCTTGCGTTTGACATAGAATGCGTTTCCGACAGGAGCGACGCCGTGCCCGAGGCCAGGCGCGACCCCGTTGTCATGATATCGCTGGTGTTCAGCGAGCCCTTCAGGGGGAAGTCTGACGTCGTGCTTGCGTCAAAGCACGGCGCAGGGCTTGAGGGCTTTGACAGCGAGAAGAAGATGCTTCAGGCGTTCATTGAGATAGTGAACGGGTTTGACCCTGACATAATCACCGGCTACAACATCAACAGCTTTGACCTGCCGTACATCATTGAGCGCATGCAGCAGAACAACGTCAGGGCGGGCTTCGGCAGGTGCACACAGAAGTCCGTTGCCTCAAGGAATGTCGGCATCAGGCACAGGTCGTCAATAGCGGGACGCGTCATGCTGGACTGCTATGAAATTGTCAGGAAGGATTTTTCGCTGCAGAGGTACGGGCTGGATTTCGTTGCGGAGAGGCTGCTGGGCAGGAAGAAGCATGATGTCAAGAAGTCAGAGATACAGAAGCTCTGGAAGTCAGGCCCGGACGGCGTCAGGAAGCTGACCGAGTACTGCAGGAACGATTCCCTGCTTGTGATGGAGCTGCTGGACAGGCTGAAGTTGGCGGACAAGTACGTCGCGCTCTCCAAGGTCTCGGGCACGCTGCTGCAGGACACGCTGGAGAGCGGCGAGACCGCGAGGATAGAGAACTACCTGCTGCGCGAGTTCAACAGGGAGGGCTATGTCTTCCCGTGCAAGCCAGGCTCTGCCGAGGTGGCGAGGCGCGAGCAACGGAAAGAGGCTGAGCTTGTGGGCGGCTGGGTGTTTGAGCCCGCGAAGGAGCTGCACTCCGACGTCGCCGTGTTTGACTTCAAGTCCATGTACCCGAGCATCATCATCACCTACAACATCTGCCCGACGACGATACTCAAGGACAGGCACGCGGACGGCGAGCTGACGACGATGAACGGGGCGAGGTTCATGCCGCCCTCGCTGAAGAAGGGCATCATCCCGCGCATACTGGAGCATATGACGAGCGAGAGGCAGGCTGTGAAGAGGAGGCAGAAGAAGGAAACGGAGAGGGAGCGCATACGCCAGCTTGAGGCCAAGCAGTGGGCGCTGAAGATAATGGCCAATGCCTTCTACGGCCACATGGGATACTCGCGCGCGCGGGTCTATGACCTTGACATCGCGAACGCCATAACATCCACGGGCAGGGAGACCATCAAGAACACGGCGAAGCGCATAGAGAGCGAGTTCGGGCTGAGGGTGATTTACGGCGACACGGACTCCGTGTTCGTGAAGATGGACACGGATGACCTGGAGAAGATAGCGGAGAGCGGCGGTAGGATTGCGGACAAAATCAGCGAGGACCTGCCTGGCGTGATGGAGCTGGAGTTTGAGAAGGTATTCAGGCGGTTCCTGCCCCTGACGAAGAAACGCTACGCCGCATGGAGGTTTGACAGGAACGAGGACGGGACATGGAAGGACAAGATAGAGACCAAGGGCATAGAGACCGTGCGCAGGGACTGGTGCCCGCTTGTCAGCGAGACCGTGCAGGCCGTGCTTGAGACGCTGCTGAAGGCGGACGATGTCAGGGGAGCTCTGAAATACTTCAAGGCTGTCGTGGGGCAGCTGGTGGCTGGACAGATAGAGCTGCAGAAGCTTGTCGTAACAAAGACCATGACCAAGTCAGCGGGCGCCTATGACGGCAAGCAGCCGCACATACAGCTGGTCAAGAAGATGCAGCAGCGCAGCCCGGGCGAGGCGCCCGGCATCGGCGACAGGATAAGCTACGTCATAGTCAAGGGCAGGGACCTGCTGTCCAACAGGACCGAGGACCCTGAATACGTCAGGGAGCGCGGCTTGCAGACAGACCCGCAATACTACATAGAGAACCAGCTGCTGCCTCCCATAGAGCGCATCTTCCGCGGCCTTAACATTTCCAAGTCCGAGCTCCTCGGCAACGGCAAGCAGATGGGGCTGTTTGACATCGTCAGGGCTGCAAGGGCAGAGGCAACTCCGAACCAGCCCGAAGCCGCGGAGCGCATCCCCTTCAGCGAGGTCAATGGCCTGGTCTGCGAGAAGTGCGGCCTGTTCTACGACACCCTGCCGCTGATAGGCGCCTGCAAGTGCGGGGGCGGCTTCCTTTTCTCCAGCCCCAAGGGGGCTGCAAAGTCCGCGACTTTGCAGATTTCTTGAGTCCGTATACTTGGACTCAAGTATGTGCAACATGTTGCACATTTCGTAACGAAGTTACGATTGTCGGCCAAAACTGCTTTGTTGTAATGGGTCTTGGCTGCCACCGAGTGGTAACTCGGTTGGCCTGCGAGGGTTGCTGTGGTGGCGTGACTTTAGTGTGACTTTCACACCCTGCAGCATGAACTTCACGTCAAAATTCCATAGGAAATCGTGGGGTTGGCGTGAAGTTCCATGTGAAACAGGGGTTCCTTCACAAACCTTCATTTCAGCATACGTCGCCCACGTCCAGTGGAAGCCATGGGGTGTCTCATTCACATAACTTCACGCTCCTGGATGCTGGAGTGGACGGCGCCCTTGGTTAAAAGGCGTGTCCTCAAGGTTGTGTTTGCTCCTTTTCCTTGTGCCTGAAGGGCTGGCTTCAATAGGCAGCCCCCTTTCAGCAGGGGGTATCAGAACCCCATATAGAAAATTATGAGCGGTATCTCTGAGGGTCCGCCCTCAGGATACCCTGATACTCATACACCTGCATAGAAGAGTATCAGAGGTACCATCAGGCAGCCCATTGCTGTGCTGCGCTTGGTGCCGCTGAGGGGCGCGAGCAGGCCTATGGCTGTGCTGACCGCCAGAAGGAGTAGGCCAGGCAGGCCTGTGAAGATGAATACCAGCGCGACCAGGAACGCCAGTATGGCCTTGCTCACAACAGGGTAGCTTACGCCTGACATGGAGCGCACGAACCCGCGCGCCGTGCGCATGAGCAGGAGCGCCGAGATGCCTGTCGCCAGCAGGGCGACACCCAGCATCACAATGAGGTCTGAAGAGCCCAGCTCAGGCAGCAGTGTCCCGACCACCATAGCTGTGCCGCTGCGCGCCTTTGCTATGGTGTAGAGGGAGACCAGCGAGAACAGGGCGACTATGGTGTTTATGGCTCCTATGGAGATGAGGTACTCCTTGTCCTTTCCTGCCTCTGGCTTCCGCAGGTCTGTGGCCTGCGGGTCTCTTCCGCTTCCTGTCATCTGCTGGGTGAGCATGGTCGCTTGCGCAGCGCCCATGGCAGGCAGCGTCCCCACGAGCGCACCCGAAAACACACCCTTCAGCACGCCCGACGCCAGCAGCTTCCTCGGTGGCGGCCTTGGCTTAAGGTTCTGTGCCGGTATGTTGCCTGGCTGCCTGAGCGAGAACAACAGGCTGGCTGTTCCGAACAGCCCTGTGAACATGGGAAACAGCGCGTCGCTGAAGGAATAGCTGTTCAGGGCCAGAAAACCCAGCGCGCCGCTGAGCAGCAGGATTGCGAGCGACCACGCCTTTGGCCTGACACCCTTTTCTGAAAGGACGCAGAAGGCTGACATGCCGATGAGCAGCCATGCAATGTAGCCCTGCACAAGGCTGTAGAACGCGGGTATCAATATCAGCATGAGCGGGAACAGCAGCGCGACGAAGACCATGGCGCAGAGCCCGCCAAGCATGGCGAGGTAGATGGCCTCAAGCCCGCGGCCTTCCATCAACAAGCGATGGCCCGGCAGCACGCTTAGCGCGGTCTCAGGGTCAGGCGCTGCCAGAAGCGTGCTTGGTATGAAGTCAAAGAACGTCGTGGATATCGCCATGGCTATGACAGCGACAGCAAGCGGCAGGGCGCCGAAGGCGGGTGCAAGCCCCAGCATGAGCAGCGCGATGGTGTTCACATGAAGCCCTGGAATGATGCCTGCGATTATTCCCAGCGCAATGCCGATGAGGGCGAACAGCAGGAGCTCCAACATCAGGACCAGACCGCCATTTTATTGACAACCTTACTGACAACGATTTCAATCTCCCCGCTGCCGGGCGGGTATTCCTGCAGCTGCCCCAGCAGGCAGATGCTGTTGCCGTTGGATACGCCGCTCAGGTTCATGCGGCCTGCTGTGCTGTTGAAGATGACGGCGCGGAGAGTGCTCGTGTTGTCCTGCAGGCCGAAGAATATGTGTCCCTTGCTTGCCTTGAGCCCTGCGACGCTGCCGCACACCACCGCGCTTGTGCCCACGTCGTCAAGGCTGAGCGTCCCTATGTCAGCGGTAACTGACGACTGCTCCACCAGCGCCGACGAGAAATATATTGTCGCAAGCCCCGCGACAGAGCATGCCAGTGCCAGAATCCTTGCGGTGCGCTCGTCCATAAAATTATTTGCAGTTGCATCTAATCAAGGGCAAGAAATCAAGCAGCCCTGCGGCTCCTAAGAGCGCCCACGCGCCCGTGCGAGCAAGAGCGACCCCTGCGCACGCCGGCGTCGAGGAGCCTGTCGACGTACCAGATCGGGTCGCGCAGGACTATTCTTTCCTGCCCAACAGGGTCATTGCCGACATACCAATAACCTGAAGCGTCGTTGTCATCCAGGCCCGGGATTTCTATGCTTTCAATCCTGTGGGCATCTTCGCTTGTCTCAACAGGGTAGCCATTTATGCCGAGGACGCGCTGCCAGCCTTCTGGTGCGACCAGTATTTTGCCCGCGTCTTTGAGCTCGGCGTCTGTGTTGAATACCATGCGCTCGGCAACGTATTTGCCTTTGTCGGCGCCTGTCTCTATGCGCTCCTTGAACGCGAGGATTTCGCCGACGAAGTCCACGGCGTCATGCGTGAGCGTGTTGTAGAATGACTTGAACGGCTCTTGGGCTTTCCTTGACGCTGCATGGAGCGCGGTGGCAATGTATTCCTGATTTCCCATGACGGCGGAGCCGTCCTTGTCCCTCCGCGAAAGGAATACGGCGTATTTGACGAGCCTGTCTATGGGGGCGTCATTTTCATCCATATGGACGCCGTATTTTGCAGCCTCACTATTGAACGCGTCCACGTCCATGTTGGCGGCATCATACAGCGAGAACATTCTGCCGCCTCGCTGCATCCGCTGGGCCGAGACTTGCCTGCCCGCGGGGGAATCTATCCACGGCTGGGTTGTTGTTTCAACCGGCATAACCCAGTATTGGTGGAAAGCTTTAAATCAGCTTCGCCTCCCTTGTCCTGAGGTTGATGAAGGCCTGCTTGCCAGAGCCCTCTGGCAGGCTGATGATGGTCACTGCCTTGTAGGTCTCAATCCATTCATGGCCCGCCTGGCCTGCACCCGCCTTGCTGGCTTTGCCAGCAATCCACAGGATGTCAGGCACAGGCTCTATCAGGTATGCGTCGTTGTCCGCAATCATACCCTTCGGTTTTTTGAGCGAGCGCTTCTTGAGCATGTTTATGGCAGCCTGCTGGCTAATCTCGCTTTCAGTCCTGCAGAAAAGGATGTTGAACCTGCTGCCGTCCTTGTAGAGGGTCAGGTGCGACGGGCTTGCCTCCACGACGATGTTTTTTGCGCTCTTTGCCTCGGTTTCCGCGGCTTCAACAGGTTCTGCTGAAAGGACTATGTCAGCCTTTGCCGCAGGGCTGCCAGCCTTCGGCATTATGAGCATGCTCGCCTCCATCCTGCCCACAGGCCTGAGCAGCGGCACGTCGGGGTAGATGATGTCCTTGCACAACAGCCTCCCGCCCTTCACGGGCCCGCGCACGCAGACAACGTCACCCTCTTCAACCCCTGCCGCCTTGCTGCTGTCGCAGAGCACGTCAATCTCGCCTGTGACGTCCTCCAGCACGAACCCGTTTTCCGTCGCCCGCTTCACCGCGCCTATCAGCGAAACCGACGCCGCGCTGTCACGTGCGTTGCCTATGGACACTGCGCTGGTCTTGGACAGCAGCATGCCTTTGAGCGCTTCATACCTGCTCTTCTGCTGCTCCAGAATGTCGCTCGGTGCTATGGTTTCCTTCGCCTTGGGCTTCCTGAACCTGTGCGAGAGCCTGCCTGCCTTTTCCTCGTCAGCTGGTTGCGGTTTTGCTGCTGCCTGCTGCGGCTGCTTTGACGCCAGCAGCTCGTCTATGCTCAGCCCTGCCTCGACGCGCCTGATGTCTTCGATTGAAACCAGGAGCCCGCGCTCCAGGCACGCCCTGACTATCTCGCTCTGCTCCATGTGTTCCGACACTCCTATACAACACATGCGCTCATGATGCTTTGCATCATGGCGTGCCCGTGACGTAGTCACGGAGCATCTGACAGGCTTCTATTCATCAACGCTATTCAAGTCCGTCATTCCATGTGTCCTTTTTTGTCCACGCGTGTCTGCCGAAGTTCAGTGCATCAGCACCATTCAACTTCAGCATTCCATGCTATGCTATCCCTCCAGAATGTAGCTGTCAACCATTATCTTCCGTATCCTGTCTGTCAGCTCCCTGGAGAGGATGAGCCGTATCTCCTTCGTGCGGCCGTATCTGCCCTTGGAAATCACGCGCGCGTTTATGACGCCAAGCATGTCCAGCTCTGAGATGAGGTCCGAGATGCGGCGCTGGGTAAGAACCTTCAACCCTGCAGCCTTGCATATTTTTTCGTACTCTGAAAAGATGTCGCCGGTTTCCAGGAACCCGTCGCTGCCGGATTGCCTGCTGCATCCGCGGCCATTGGGCTGCTTGCTTCCCTTGGTTGATGCAGGGGTATCGCCTCTGCCCTGCAGGCTCAGCATCGCGGCGAGCACTGCCTTGGACTGGTTCGGCTGGGACTTGACTATGGTGGTCACCCTGTCCGTGTCCAGCTTTTCCTCTGCCTGGTCTATGTGCTCGCTGGTTATCCTGTCCTTGCCGCTGCGCTCGGCGAGCTCGCCCGCTACCCGCAGCAGGTCAAGCGCCTTCCGCGCGTCGCCGTGCTCCTGCGCGGCAAGCGCAGCGCACTTGGCTATCAAACCATCTTCTATGACGCCGCTGTTGAACGCGAGCCTCGCGCGCTCTGACAGGATGTCGCGCAGCTGGTTGGCGTTGTAGGGCGGGAATATTATCTCCTCCTCTGACAGGCTTGACTTCACGCGCGGGTCTATGGTGTCAAGGAAGGAGACGTCGTTGGATATGCCGACGATTGAGAGCTTTGTGTTCGCAAGCTCCTGGTTCGCGCGGCTGAGGTTGTAGAGTATGCCGTCGCCGACCTTCTTGACCAGCGCGTCAATCTCGTCCAGCACCAGTATCAGGCTCTTCTTCTCCTCGTCTATGGCGCTGAAGAATATCTTGTATATCTCGTCTGTGGGCAGGCCTGTCGCAGGCACGCGCCTGCCCATGCCGCGCGCAAGCTCTGCCAGCAGCCTGTATTCCGTGTCTGCGACGCTCTTCATCTTGCAGTTGACGTAGAGCACGCGGACGCCGCCGCCGGACTTCTTTTCCAGTTCCGACGCCACATACTTCGCGCTGACAGACTTGCCTGTGCCGACAGTGCCGAAGATGAAGAGGTTGGACACGCGCTGGCCCCGCAGCGACGGCGCAAGGACCCTGGCTATGTTGCTTATCTGCTCCTCGCGGTGCGGTATCCTTTCAGGAATGTGCCTGTCCGTAAGGGTGTCTTTTTCCCTGAAGACCGCTGCTGCGCCTGCATAAGAATTGAAGATGTTGTCCAAAGGTTTTGTTTCCATTAACCCACCAGCCAACCACCCAGACCGACTTCTTGGTGTTCAACATTAAATAGGTTTCCTGTGGAAGTCAGCTATTTCGCTGTTATCCCCACCCCAACATTTCCTCTGGAGCGTGCGGGTCGGGTTTGAAAACACATTCATATTGTGCTGTTTTTGTTTCAGTGTTTTTGATATCATATATCTATAACAATGTTATATTATATATTATATTTTTGACAAAACAAACAAAACCTCCATATGAAACCAGGGTGTGGCTGCCCAGCAGTTCCGAATGCCAGATTCTACCAAACAGCTTTCGGCGGACAACAGAACCCAAACCCTTAAATATAAGCTTTCTAAATAATTAGTAATAAAAACACCAAAAAGTGAGAAATATGCAACTAAGCAGGCTGGAAGAGAAAGCATACAGCACACTGAAGCGCGGCGGTTTTGTGGCGTTCAAGGCAAGGGATCTGGAGCTGCTGCTCGGCGTGGGCGCGCCCAAGGCATACAACATAATCAAGGCGCTTAAGAGGAAGAGGGCTATATGGAAGGCCGGCGGCTTCTTCGCGCTCGCGGGCGCGGACGAGATGGCCGTGGGCGTGGCAATACACCACCCCTCGTACATATCCTTCTGGAGCGCGCTGAGTTATTACGGGCTCTCCGACCAAACGCCCCGTGAAATATGTCTGGCCACCACAAAATATTCCAAACCCATCGCGGGCTTCCGATACGTCACCATATCGAAGCGCAGGTTCTTCGGCTATGTCATGACAGGCAACACTGTGATTGCGGAAAAGGAGAAGGCCGTCGTGGACTCGCTGCTGTTCCCGAAATACGCCGGGGGGATAGCCGAGATAAGGAAATGCGTGGAGGCTGGGCTGGAAAGCCTTGACAGGCGCAGGCTTGCAGACTATGCACTGAAGGTTGGAAGCAAAGCTCTGGTGAAGAGGCTGGGTTTCCTGCTGGAAAGCATGGGCTGCAGGGGCAAAGAAACCGAGAGGTTGCACAGAAGCATAGGGAAAGGCTATGTCCTGCTGGACCCCTCGGTGGAGCGGCGGGGCAGGCTAAACGCCAGATGGCTGCTGGATGTGAACGCATGATTTCCATCGACGAGCTGAATGAGGTGAAGGAAAAGCGGAAGACAAGCCTGTACTACGAGGAGAAGGAATACCTGCAGTACATCTTCCTCAACGCGGCGTCAAAATATCCCGACGAGCTCGTATTCAAGGGGGGCACATGCCTGAGGATATGCTATGGGTTGGAGAGGGCGTCCGAAGACTTGGATTTCAGCGCAAGCGTTGGCTTGGCTGAGCTGAAGAAGATCGTTGGGTCCTGCCTGAAGGATTTCACGCTCCTCAACATACCGCACCGCATATACTTGGAGAAGAACCACAGGGGCAACCTGCGGATAGAGGCGAGGTTTGAGGGGCCGCTTTTCAACGGAAACCCGAACTCAACGAACACGCTGAAGACGGACTTCAACAAAGGAACAGTGATGCACAAGGAGGCATGCGTCGTAAGGAAGCTTTTCTCCGACGTGCCGCTGTTCACGCTGGCGGTCATGGCAGAAAAAGAGATTCTCGCAGAAAAGGTGCGCTCACTGGCGGCCAGGGGAGAGCCGAGGGACATGTACGACGTTTGGGTGCTGATAAGCAAGGCTGAGGTGGATATGGCCCTCATACAGCAGAAGCTTGCTGAGGAGGGCGCCAGCCTGTCCGGGCTGGCGTTGCCGTCGAAGAGGCGCTACGAGACAGAGCTGCGCGGCTTGCTGCACTACCTGCCGCCATACGAGCAGGTGAAGAAGGAGGTCGAGACCTTCTTGGAGGGGTTTGGAATTTAAGCCCGCCTGCACTATCTTTACCATGAAAATCCTCGTGGTGGCTGACATACACGGCGACATGGAAGCGCTGGATGCTGTGCTGGCTGACGCGGCCAAGGAGAAGCCTGACATGGTGCTGTGCCCGGGCGACTTCACTGACATGTATTCCCAGAACACAGCCTTCTCGCAGGCTGACACAGGCGAGATGATTGTGCAGAAGCTGCTGGCGTTCAACAAGAACCTGCTGTGCGTGCCAGGCAACCAGGACCCCTATGAGATGCTCGCGATATTTGACGAGTATGGGATCAACCTGCACGGCAGGACGCGGAAGACGCTTAACACACTTTTCGCGGGCTGGGGCGGCGCGCTCACACCATTCAATACGTTGCTGGAGCCTACGGCTGAGGAGACTAAGACAGCCATGACGCTCTTCAGGCAGAAGCTGGAAGGCAAGGACTTCGTGATGCTTGTCCATGCGCCGCCAAAGGACACGAAGCTCGACGTCGCGGGCGGGCAGAAGCACGTCGGCTCTGACGAGATAAGGCAGTTCGTCCTTGAGGCCAAGCCGCGCCTGCTGGTATCAGCACACATACATGAGTCCGGCGCCATTGACAGGCTGGGGGAAACAACCCTTTTCTACCCCGGCCCTGTGTTTGAAGGGTGTTACGGAATCGTTGAGCTGGAGAAGGGAAGCTGCAGGTGCAGGATGCTGAAGGTCAAGGTTTAGTTAACTGGTTTCTAACGCAGCGCCCTTGGCGACGGCGTATCTGCCTCAAAACAAACACACACACCAAGAAACAGCAGATCCGCCAGAAAGCCCGACTCAGACCCCGCTCAGGCATCGCCCGCG
>VGIZ01000007.1 GCA_016867675.1 Candidatus Aenigmatarchaeota archaeon
TTTACGTGAAGGGGAAAAGATGACATCCAGCTTTTGGGCTATAAACAATTAAAGGCAGCAGGCGGTATATTGTATATGACGAAAAGAAGCGGCTCAATTGAGTTGAGCATGAATCTCATAGTCACCCTGATATTCGGAGCAGCGCTTCTCGCCCTGTTCATCATATGGCTGGTTATGGCGTTCGGAAGGGCTAATTTTTGGAGTTTCTGGGGCTAGTCAGAGCGACCTGCCGTAATTCAGCCCCACGGTCGCGAGGTCGAATATGTCAACCCTGCCGTCTCCCGTAACGTCCGCGTTCGGGTTCCACCTGCCATCACCTGGCTTTGAGCCGAAAGCCAAGCCCACCGTCGCCAGGTCAAGTATGTCAACCCTCGAGTCGCCATTGATGTCGCCGTTCAACTTGCAGCCGGTGTCAGTAATGTCTGTGAAGCCGTCGCAGTCGTTGTCCCTCCCGTCCTTGCAGTTACCATTTGCTGCGGTTTCGTTCATGTTGTATCCGCCGCAGGAACACGAGCAGTCGGTGCAGCTGTCGGAGAAAAAGGCGCATCCCGCGGCATTGCTTGAGCAATAGTAGTACCTGTAGGAGTCGCCGCTGCAGCCGTCATTGAGCCTGCAGTTCAGGCAGTTCGGCCAGACGCCGCAGGAAATGTTTGTCGCAGCGCAGGAAGGCGGCGTTATGCAGCTTCCGTTGCTGCAAATCTGCCCTTGGCTGCATGCATTCCCACACGAGCCGCAGTTGTTGCTGTCTGATGTGATGTTGACTTCACAGCCGTCGGAGGCGTTCTGGTTGCAGTTAGACATTCCCGCTTGGCAGCCCGTACATGAGCCTGATGAGCAGAAGCCGGATGAGCTGCAGTTTTCATTGCCTGTCCCGCTTGTCGTAGCTGGCCATTCAAGGCACGAGTCGCCGTCGTAGTTGCCGCATGCCTGCCTGACATTCCCGTTGCATTTCGTCTGGTTTGCAGAGCACTCATCCGTGCATGTTGTGACGCATGTGCCATTTGAGCACGCGGTTCCTTCGGGGCAGTCCTGAAGTTTCTGTCCTATTGTGCTTATGGTGAAACCACATAAACCATTGTCGCAGCGAAAATTGTCATAACACATCCTTGACTGGTATACGGAGTTGTTTATGCAATAACCTGCGCTCCACGAGCCGCAGCTCGCGGTGCCGTTGCACTGCTGCTTAAGCACGTATGTTTTTGTGCAGTAGGAGCTTGCCCTGCCCGCGTTGACGCAGACATTTCTCATCTGCCATGAATCATCTGTAAGCGGATTCAGGTTCCCACATACCCTTGTCAACCCTTCCATGTGGCAGCATTCAGGCGAGCCTTCCCAGCTCCCGCAGTTGTCATCACTGGCGCATGCGACACACTGGCCGCTGTCGCAGCCATAGGCGCAGTCGCTCACCTTTTCCTCCTGCGTCCAGACATTATCATAGCATTTGGTGTCGCCCGTGTTGCAGCCCTTGTCATGGCATGTCCTGCTGTGATACACACCGCCCGCCTTGCAGTAGTTTGCTGACCACGGCCCGCAGTAGTCTGCGCACGATTCCACAACCTCGGTTTCCTGCCTGACTGCCTTGTAGGTGCATGTTTCGGGCGTTGTGCCGGCGCACAGGCCGTCATAAACCCACCGCGAACGGTCTATCTCCGTGTATCCGGCGCAATAGGGGCTGCTCCATGGGTCTGTTTTGCCCGGGCAGTCCTGTATCTTGACATCCTCTATGCGCGAGCTGCTGAAGCAGCTCCCGCCCGAGCACCCCTTGTCGTAGCAGTTCCTTTTGTGCCAGAGCTGGTTGCCGCTGCTGCAGTATGCGTTCTGCCATGCATCGCAGTAGCTGTCGCCGCAATCCTGCTTCGCGCCGCCTGAATCCGTATAGCTGCAGTCGCCGTTCGCGTTGCAATAATAATCCCTCCATAGCTGCCAAACATCGTTGTTCTGGCAGTATGTGCTTCCGGTCCATCCGTCTGCAGGGCAGTCCGAATCAGCAAAGCAATCCCTAACATTCACGGGTATTTTGAATACAGGGAAGCACTGCTGGTCCTGCTCGCTTGTCTCGCCTGTTCTGGGGTCGTTCACAGTGTTCATGCCGCTGGCAGGCGTGTCGAACGCAGCCCTTACCTTCACCCAGCCGTCGCCCTTGCTGTTTCCTGCGAGCTTAGTGTATATGTATCTTGAATCCCCTGCGCTGTACGTTGTCCATGTGTCCAGAAGCTTGTACTGCGAGGACGGGACGTTGCACGCCCCGCTCAGCTGGCTTCCGGGTGGATATGGCTTTGAAGAGTAGGACCCTCCCCTGTCGGAGACGTCAAGGTTCGTGTTCACGCTCATGCTCACGTATCCGCTGTTGCTTGTCGGCCCACCGCCGATGTTGGTGACGTAGAAGTCAAGGTTTTTGCTCTGGCCAAGCTTGATTTTGATCGGCGTTGAGAAGCTGTACCATGCGCCGTCAAGCCTGTACTGCCTGCTGCCTAAATATCTGATGTCAGGGTCGGGCGGGTTTGTTACAGTTATGACCAGAGGGTTTGCGTATGAGTTCGCCCATGCAGTGTCATAATTCATAAGCGTGCCTCCTAGAATGCCCTTGCCGTATCCGTGGGCCATTATAGTTACAGCATATGTTAAGCCGCTGTTCTCTGTCCCAAGGTTTGCAAAGGCAACATCATTTAAGTTGTTCATCAAATTTTCTGCCCAGTTTTCACCATCCTCTGGAGAAAATGGATTATAGTCATAGGTTTCTATGGTGTCATATTCAGAACGGTAAACATACAACCTATTATATGAGTCACCCTGACCTGTCCGTGTGACACTTAACCTGTGCGTAAATGTCTTTTCTTTGATGGGCGAAAAATCTACCCACCAGCAAATAGGGCAAATGCCATAGAGATAGTTTAATCTTACAGTATATGTTATTTCATATGTTTTCAGCAAATCAAGCCCAATGTTCATCATTATCCATTGGCTTGGAAATGAATCCTTCAGGGTGGCGCCGGCCGTCACTGAGTCTATGGTACTTATTGCTGAGCCAGATGTGATACGCGGATTTGTTATATAAGCAGACGGAAAAGATGCGACAGACATGTTCCCTGTTATGTTTATGGCGGTCCTGTTGCCGTCATCAGCTGCCGCCAGGCCTATGGACGATGATGCTACGAGAAACACCACGATGAAGGCTGCCAGACCCGCACGACCCATTCCCATAGGTTGAAGTTTGGATTAAAAAGGGCTTGCAACTTACTCCAGAGTTTTCCACAGCGCCTAGGCCATATATAGCCCTCTAAGTTGACAGAGCTCAGGAAGAAAGGGTGGGGTTGTGAGTATCCCTTTCTTCCATGCCAGTGAACCGCCCTCTGGCTTCGGCTGGATTAGCGATGCCGCGGCGGAGGCGGACCGCCTGGCGGCGGGCCAAGCCTTGGTCCAGGACCACCTGGCCCTGGCGGCGGCGCAGGCCTCGGCGGCGGAGCGAACCCCGGGCCCTGTCCTGGCCCCTGTCGTGGAGGCACGAATCTGGGAGGCTGGACACGTCCTGGCTCAGGCTGGAAACGGCCCGGCGGAGGACGCATGAACTCCGGAGGAGGCGGATGGTGCTCGGGCACATACCTCGGCCCTGGCACGAACTCATGATGGTGCCCGGGCGGAGGCACCATGACAGGATGATGCCTCCTGTGGCCGGGCTCATAGCAGCCGAAGACCATCAGGGCCAGCAACGTCAGCACAGCAAACACAACCATTTTCTTCATAGGTCACCGTCCTTTCGTGCGGGAATGCCCACTACCTGCGGTTCTGTTGCTGCAGCCGTTGCCTGGCTTCTTCAGCCTGCCTGCGGAACTGTTCCATCTGCTGCTGGTTCTGCTGCTGTTGGTTGCACCAGGCACCGCCCAGGATGCCCAGCGTTTCACGGTTTGTCTGGTTCATCCTGTCGACGCTGCGGCCCATGCTGTTCAGCGTGCGTCTTGTGTTGTCGATGAAGTCCTGCGTGTTCTGCCGGTTCATCTGCTGTATCATGTACATGTCCTGGACGAAGTCGGAACCGCCCCCCTGCTGCACGATGACCTGCTGCGGCTGCTGGGCGAACTGCTGCTGTGCCAGCTGGGGATACTGGACAGGCGGCCGGTAGTGTATAACAAGTTCCTTCGGTCTGTCTGTGATGTTGACCCTTCCGAACATGTCCAGCCACGTCACTACGAACACGGGCTGTGTGGTATTTACCTTCCCGCCATTCGCAATCGCATAAACCTTGCCAGGCTCCATGGGCTTTTCTTCGTTGGCGCCGACCACAACAGTCTCCTTGCCCGCCGTCACCTCTTGTATCAGCCCGGGCACAAAGGCGCAATTTCTGCCAAGCGGAACAATCTTTTGCACGAGCGGGTCGACCAATACAGTGTCGACGGGGTAAGCGGATATGTTGATGTCGGCAGCCACTTCAAGCATGCGATACAGAACGCCGCTCTTGGTTGAGGAGAGGAACACCTGCCCGGGATAAACCTTTTCCTCCGGCATAATCATCTGGGCGCCGTTGGTCGGATAATCCCGCGGCAGGAAGGCGTAAGTCTTGCTGGGGTCAAGGACGTCGCTCGTGAAGTAGTAGGATGGGTTCAGGTAGATGACGCCAGGCCTCATGCCGTGGAACCTGTTCACAAAACCAATGTCGTATCGGTAGGCCTTGCCGGGTTCGGACTTAAACTCGATGCCGGCTTGGCGGGGAACGTTCCAATACCTCTGGCCGTTGTGCATCACGCTGCACCCAACAGCCCCAAAAACCAGCGCGAGCAGCGCCGCGAGAATCAGTGTATTCCTCATGGCAATGCCTCCTTTGCCTGTGCTCGCAAAGATGCAGAAAAAGCTGACCTGACACCCGCGACCACGCGTCTCGGGTGGTTGCTTGGCTTCACTGATATGTAAGCACCGACCGAAATCGGTGATTGTTTTTGATGTTCTTGACGGATAAGCATGACGGATTGCAGGTCGCTAAGTTAGATTTGGGCGGGAAGACTTAAAAGCAGGATTGCCCCGTGCTCCTGCGAAGCTACATCTCGGGCTTCTTGACAATGATGCCGCGGCCAGCTATCTCGAAGGGATAGACGTCCTTGCCGTGGTTTGTGCGCCGCATCTTCCTTATGACCAGCGAGCGGTTGTAGGCCTCGCCGATGCCCAGGTAGTTGAGGACAATGACCCCGTCCACCACGAACTCCTCCACCCCGAACCGCGAGAGCGCCTTGGAATCCTCGGGTATCTCGGACACTATGAGCGCGGTGCAGCCGTCATGCGACTTCAGCGCGTTGATTATGCCGTAGACGCGCCTCCTGACCTGCGCGTGCGTGTCTAGGCTCAAACCCATCACAGCAGTCGAGTCTATGACAAGCCGCCTTGCCTTGAGCGCCGCGATCTCGCTCATCATCACCGTGCCCAGGTTGTTCACCTGCGCGGGGTCGTGGTAGATGATCTTGCACAGCCCCTTCTTCTCGTAGGTTGCGAAGTCCCAGCCAAACAGCATCGCGTCCTCCTTGATGTCAACAGGGTCCTCCTCAAGGGTTATGTAGACAACGGGGTCGCCCTGCTGCAGTCCCTGCCACAGGAACTGGCAGGCGAATAAGGTCTTGCCTGTCCCTGTTGTGCCTGTGACAAGGTAGCTGGAACCCTGCACAAACCCACCTTCCATGAGCCCGTCAAGCCCTGGTATGCCTGTCTTGACGCGCTTGATTGCTGATGGCATGGCTATCGCATAATAATTGGGGACGGCGGCTTATAACTATTGAAGAGGCACTCACAGAGCGATGGGCCGTATGAGGATCTCCAATGGAAAGAAGTTACCCCAATTGTGAGTGGCCCTTGTGCACTGCTCTGCTGTGTTTATGCCAGTGCCGTCGGTTCTGCACGCCGCCACGCCAAACAAATATGTACCTGCCGGCGCATAGCTGTTTACTGTTATATTGACGAACCCGATACTGCTCCCATTAATCATGATTTGGGACTTGGACCAATTAATGAGTGTAGACATTAATGCAGCGTAAGTGGTTTGTTCATCCAGCTTGCATTCAAAAATGTTAGTATAAGGTACACAAAAATTCCTCAGTATGTTAGAATCCACACCCATAGGCAGAACATTAACAACAAAGCTATGGTTCTTGCCGTCCGAGGCGTTGTTCTTTATGCCCGCGCTCATAATCAATGCGTCCGTATGATCAAGTTCCCATCTGCTAGGCCATATCGCGAAATTCTCCAGTGTTTGGTTGAATGTATCCAGTATTTTAGCGTATGCTCTTTGCCTTTCATCGCGCGTCTCGTTCACATCGCTGCACCTTTTCCCGAAATTCAGGCCGACCGCCGCAAGGTCGAAGATGTTGGTCGCGCCGTCCGCATTTATGTCGGAGTTCACATCCCACTCCGCATAACTTGAGTTCAGGCCGTAGAAAATGCCGACAGTCGCTAGGTCAAAGATATCTATTTTGCAATCGTTGTTGGTATCACCCCTAATAAATACTGGGAAATTCAGGCGCCTCCCGCTCTTGCATATCTGCAGATTCTTGCATGCATTGCCGCAAGACCCGCAGTTGTAATGGTCATTCATGAAGGTCGCCTCGCAGCCATCCGCGGACAGCATATTGCAGTTCCCGGTGTCTGCTGAGCAGCCATAATAGGATGAGCCCGAGCAATAGCCTGTCGTACTCAAATTTTCATTACCCGGCCCGGTTGTTGAGGAGGGCCATTCCAGGCAGCCGTCGGCGTTATATTCATTGCACGTCTGGACAACGTTTCCGTTGCAGCGCCTGCTCCCGGGCGAGCACTCGTTGGTGCAGCAGCCGTAGTCAACCTTCCCGTCACAGTTGTTGTCAATGCCGTCCCCGCATGTTTCGCTGAGCAGAGGGCTCATGGCAGCGCTGTTGTCGTTGCAGTCAATCAGCATCGAGCTCAGCTCAGACAGCAGCCTGTATTTGGAGGGTCTGGAGCACTGGATGACTATCACGCCGTCGCTTACCCCGTCGCTGTCATAGTCTTTGTACCAGATCTGGTTGGGATGCTGTTTTGCGTCGGTATCGTTGCAGTCGCCGTTGCATGTGGTGTAGCCGTCGCCGTCGTTGTCAAAGCCCTCATCGGCCACACCGTCGCAGTCATCATCAACGCCATTGCATGCCTCCGCCTTGCCGGGGTTTATGTTTGCATTGGCGTCGTTGCAGTCCCAGCCGCAGGGCTCCTCCTTGTAGCCATCACCATCAGCGTCAAGGCAGTAATCAATCGTGTTCTGGTAGAGCGCGCCAAGCCCTCCCCTGTAGTCGTAGCCGCGGCTTTTCCAGATGCTCCAGAATTGACTCAGGTTTTGCACCCTGCTGCTGTTGACTATACTCCATATAGGCATGATGCCTGCCGATATATTATCGAAATAATCACTGCTGTTGTCATATATGTCATATAATGCCGCGGCAACCCTGCCGCTCACATCATCGCCATAATCACCGAATATTTCCCTTGTTTCAATGTCATAGTTGTATTTGCCGAAGTAGGTAAAGAACGGATCATTGCTAATGACCAACGGCAAGAAGGTGGCCCAGCCCTCAGTCCACGCACAGTTGGTGCTTGATTTTTCGTACATGGTATGGTTTGAACATTTCTGTTTTTCTGGAAACCAATCACCGTAGAGTTTGTACATTAAGAAGTGACTATACTCATGTTGTATCACATCTGGGCTTGTTGCTGCGTCCAAGCCGACGTATATGTCACCGCCATGCACATAGTACGCCCCATCAGGCACTGTGAATATGAACCAGTTCATGTCAGGCCAGCGCAAGTTGACGCGCGGCGCGCTGTAGTTGAAATTATAATAAGGGTAAAGCCAGCCTGACATTCCGGCGTCATAGATGGCCCATGCCCCATTCTGGTTTTCCGCCGGTACAGTTGTACCTAGATTTACCATGCCGTCTGGAACATTCATCGCCACATTGGAGTACAGATAATATTCTATCACGAGGACGTCGTTCGTCACACTTATGCGACTGCCCAATGTGTTGGCGGCGACCTGGATGTCTGCGGTTGTGCCGTCCAGTGACGAATCCCTGTTTTCAAATGGCCCTGCAATGAAGTTGCCGTTGTTGTCGGTTATTGTCATGGCAATCGGCTGGCTCAGCAAAGCGTTATACTCGTATATGTAGACAGGCGCATAACGGAGCGGTTTGGGGTTGCCGAAAAAATCCCTGTAATAGAAAGAGCCTTCAACCATTATCTGCCCCGCCCCAAGCGAAGCGTGGCTGCTCGTTGCCGAAGCCTGAATCATTCTGCTGGGCGCCATCTGCACACCCATGGCGCAGATGGGCGGCGTTATGTTCCTGTATTCTGGATTGCATGTTTCCACGCTTCCATCACGAGAACAGCAAACCCCTTCTGTTGCGTTTTGCGCAAGAATCAGAGGTATCCAGCACAACAAAAACAAAGCCAAAGCCGTTCCCAGCAGCAAACTAGGTTTCATTGATACCACTAATATTTACCGATATGCCAACCGCAGAGGTTGGTACGGGTTCCCAAGGCAGTATTATGTATGAGTTGTTGTAGCTCTCTATGTAGATTTGGGTGTGGAATCCTTCCCAGTTTCCAGACTCTGTTGTTGGACCTTTAGCATACACATGTATGGTGTAACCACCCTCGCGGGATATCATCAGTTGAGTTTCAATTGTTTTATTTGTATGTATCAGCAAGTCACCTGTCCAATTGATGTCACCGGACACGACATCAACCCCATCAGGCAAAACTAAATAGATTATTGTTCCATTGGCGGAATCGAAAGTGCTAATGTATTTCATCTCCAAAAAGACCGTTGTAGTCATTGTGAAAGCATCACCGACTTTAGGTTCGCCCAAAATGGATATTTTAGCAGACATGGAACTTCTAGGGGATTCAGGTGTTTGATTTTCAGTTAATACCAAAAGAACAGCCACCATGAGGACAACAAACAAAATCAGCCCCGCCCCCGCCCATTCCCTGCGCATGATATCAAACGGATATTGTAGTGCCGTCTAATAAACCGCAGCCACAGCGAAACAAGCAATTAATATCACCCCTCATTCCGCGTGTAGCGGGAAAACTTGTTATTTTGATTATAAAGTTTTCCCACTACAATATAAGCGCCCGCTACAATCTTTGATGATATGGTCTCCATCTCAGATGTAGAGGCAGCCATAGCCGAGAAGGGCACAATGATAGACAGGGAGCTGGAGAAGTTCCTGCCGAGGAAGAAGGGCGACAGCCTTTACGAGGCTGTCTGGTACCACATGGCGACAGGCGGCAAGCGCATAAGGCCTGCATTGGCCCTGATGGCCTGCGAAGCGGTTGGCGGGGACAGCAGGAAGGCTGTTCCTTGGGCTGCTGCCTGCGAGCTTTTGCACAACTGGCTGCTTGTGCATGATGACATAGAGGACAGCGACGAGGTCAGGCGGAACCAGCCCACGGTCTGGAAGAAATACGGCGTGCCGCACGCCATCAATGTCGGCGACCTGATGTCGCAGAAGGTCTTCCAGCTTGTGCTGGACTCCAAGAGCAGCAAGGTTGATGACAGGATAACGATGCAGCTGCTCAGCCTGATGGCGGAAACCGCCATAAGGACAGCCGAGGGGCAGGCCATGGACATAAGCATGAGGGGGCGCGAGCCGTCCGAGAAGGAATACATGGAGATGGTCACGGGAAAGACCGCCTACTACCTGACAGCGCCGATAATAGGCGGCGCGCTCATTGGCGGCGCGGGCAGGAAGGACATGGAGCGCATCATAGAGTTCGGCAGATATGCAGGCCCCGCGTTCCAGATAACCGACGACGTGCTTGACCTCACCGAGGGCAAGGGGCGAGGAGAGATAGGCCGCGACATCAAGGAGGGCAAGCGCAGCATCATGGCGATACACTGCCTGTCAAGGTGCACGCCAGGCGAGAAGCGCTCCATACTGGAGATACTGGACAAGAGGCCTGAAGACACGACGGCTGATGACGTCCGCTTCGTGAAGGCCATGTTCGAGCGCTACCGCTCGGTGGAGTACTCAAGCAAGAAGGCCGAGGAGCTCATGGCGAAGGCCAAGCATGCCATAAAGCCGCTGCCCGACGACCTGCGCGGGCTGCTGGAGATGTTCGCGGACTACCTGATAAGCAGGAAGAGGTGAGCTAGCTGCAAAACATTTAAGTTTTATTTGAAAGTATGTTTATGCACAAACATAATTTGGGGGTTGTTGGACCGGCAGATGTGAAGAAGTTGTGCTCTCAAACAGGGATGGATGAACAGGCATACATTGAAAAAATCAAGCAATTGGCGACGAAAATCGCGGAAAGGGGTTATGAAATAATTCTAACTCCAGATAAAAATAGTTCAGTGGAGACATTTGCAAAGGCATACAGAGAACACCCAGGAACAAAAATAACGGGGATTTTCCCAAAGGAAGACAAAGATTTTGGCTTCGGTTGGTTGAATTCCGAAATATGCGACGTAATTGAAAATTGCGGAACATGGACGGAACAAGAAAGTTATGTGGTTAAAAGATCGCAAAATCTGCTTTGTTTGGGGTTCAGCCGCGGTGTAATAATTGAAATATGCAAAACAGGAATGTTCTGGAAAAACAGGACAGATAGTAAAATCTTCGTCATCAGAGATTTCATAGCAGAAAAACTCC
This sequence comes from Candidatus Aenigmatarchaeota archaeon, assembly GCA_016867675.1. GTDB lineage: Archaea > Aenigmatarchaeota > Aenigmatarchaeia > QMZP01 > QMZP01 > VGIZ01. The sequence goes on from VGIZ01000007.1 coordinate 10,638, forward strand.
CGCATTACATAGCCGAGGGGTTACCAATTGTTTACGTGAAATTGGAAGCTTTTCTCAAAACCCTTTGATGCACGCGGAAGACAATTTCTGCTGACGGGGCTTAATGGCAATCCAAGAGAGAAACCATATTATTTAAATAGCCAAAATCTTAGAATAGAGGACAACAGGGCGAAGGCGGCAGTATGATAAACCTGATTGAGAGGCTGAAGGGATACCTGAGGGTGCTGCAGGTCGCGAGGAAGCCCAGCAAGGACGAGTTCTTCGCGTCCAGCAAGATATGCATCCTCGGGCTCTTCGTGATAGGCATAATCGGTTTCGTCATATACGCCGTTTTCGTGCTGACCGGAGTCTGAGATCGCTTGAGATTGCAATTGTAATGCGCGGTGAATTTGAAACCTCTGCTTAATCAAGTTTGATAAAGGAGTCCGTCAACAAACATAAGGTGAAATTAAACCCTTGCATTAAGCAAGATAAGCAAGCAAGTCCGTCAACAAAAACAAGGCGAAAGGAAGGGCGAAAGGTATGATATACACAATACGGACAACCACAGGCAGGGAAGACATCGTAGTGGACCTGCTGGAGTCAAGGCTGAAGGCAGAGCAGGGGCTGGACATAAAGACCATCTTCCACCCGGCCGAGATAAAGGGCTACGTCTTCATAGAGGGCAACCTGACCAGCATACACAAGGCAATGGTCGGGCTGATGCACGCCAAGGGGCTGATGGAGAAGCCGGTCGCGCTTGACGAGATAAAGCACTTCCTGGAGGTCAAGAAGACGCGCATCAAGATAGACATTGACGATGTGGTCGAGATTATCGGGGGCCCGTTCAAGGGTGAGCGCGGCAAGATAAAGAGGATAGACAGCGTCAAGGACGAGGTCACGATAGAGCTGCTGGAGGCTGCGATACCCATCCCTGTCACCATCGCGACCGAGTTCATCAAGGTCGTGAAGAAGGCGCACCCCGAGGCCGCGGCTGAAAAAGAAACGCTGAAGGCCGAGGAGAAGGAGAGCGAGAAGAGCATATTCGACAACATCAAGGAGTCCGCGAAGAGCGAGGCCATTGTTGAAAGCAAAGGCAAGTCATCCGCGGATGCGGAAGGCGGTTCTGATTCAGGGGAAGTGATGAACGACGAGTCCTCAGCCGAGGCCGGCGCGCAGGACGAGGCTGATAAAGCTGAGGAAGCATCTGACTCCTAAAGCTTCTTAAATATTCTAATGCAGAGTTGGTGTTATGGGAAAGCAGACGATAAAGGCCATGGTTGAAGGCGGGAAGGCGACACCAGCCCCGCCGCTGGGTCCTGCGCTCAGCCCGCTGAAGGTCGACGTCAAGAAGATAATAGAGACCATAAACCAGAAGACCAGGGAGCTTGCGGGCATGCAGGTCCCGATAAAGGTCACAGTCAACGAGGATAAGTCCTTTGACATTGAGGTGGGCACGCCACCTGTCTCCGCGCTGATAAAGGCAGAGCTGAAGCTGGAGAAGGGCGGGGGCGAAGCGGGCATCAAGCGCGTTGGGGACCTGACCAAGGAGCAGGTCAGGAAGATAGCCAAGATGAAGTTCGGCGCTGAAACCGCCGAACACCTGAGCCAGGTTGAGGGCACTGCGCGCGCCATGGGAGTTTCCGTCGGCAAGGGCGCGATAACCGAAGACGAGTTGAAGAAGTATGCTGAGATGGACAGGCTCAAGCAGGAGGCTGCCGCGGCAAAGGCGGCTGCAGCTGCAGCCGCGCCAGCAGCAGGGGCGGCAGCGCCTGTAGCAGGAGCGCCTGCGGCATCAGCAGCACCGGCAGCTGCAGTGAAGGAAGAGAAACCC
>VGIZ01000008.1 GCA_016867675.1 Candidatus Aenigmatarchaeota archaeon
CAGCATCTTCAAGAAGTCAGGCAAAGCCGAAGGCGCGCCCATCATGGGCGTGGATTTCAACCAGGCCATCGACCTGAAGGGCCTGCTGAAGGGTTTCGGCAGCACAGGCGCGCAGGCAAGCGAGCTGGCAAAGGCTATAGACATCGTGAAGAGGATGCGCGCGGACAAGGTCAGGATATTCCTCGGCTACACGTCGAATATGGTCACCACAGGCAACCGCGAGTTGATACGCTACCTGGTGGAGCACAGGCTCGTGGATGTGCTTGTGACAACAGCAGGCGGGGTTGAGGAGGACTTCATCAAGACCTTCGGCCCGTTCGTGCTCGGAGACTTCGGCGCAGACGGCGCGAAGCTGCGCGAGAGCGGCATCAACCGCGCAGGCAACATTTTCATCCCGAACGACCGCTACATAGCCTTTGAGAAGTTCTTCCAGCCCGTGCTGCAGCATTTCATGGAGAGGCAGAAGAGGGAAGGCGGAACCGCCACACCGTCGGAAATCATTGACCACATGGGCAGCATAATCAACAGCAAGGATTCCATCTACCACTGGGCGCACAAGAACAAAACCCCTGTGTTCTGCCCGGCTTTCATGGACGGAGCGATAGGCGACAACGTGTATTTCTTCAACTTCAACCTCAAGGACAAGCTGAAGATTGACATGGCAGCCGACAACCACAGGCTCATAGAGTTCGCCATGGGCGCGGACGAGACAGGCATAATAATCCTCGGCGGCGGGGTTGTCAAGCACACCATCTGCAACGCCAACATGTTCCGCGAGGGCGCGAAGTACGCTGTCTATGTCAACACCGCGCAGGAATACGATGCCAGCGACAGCGGCGCGATGCCCGACGAGGCCAGGTCATGGGGCAAGATTGCCGCGAAGGCGAATACCGTGAAGGTCTTCTGCGACGCGACGATTGCATTCCCGCTGATTGTGGCTGGGGCTTTTGTGGATTAGAAATAATCCAGTCTGCCGCAATTTTCTTCCATGCATTCCTGCCGTTCTGCTGTTGAAATCATGCAAATCTTTAAATATGTGAAATCACATATATTCACATAGAGGTGGAAATATGGCAAACCTGACATTGGCGATACCCGACGAGCTTCAGGAGAAGCTGCGCGAGCACAGCGAGATAAGGTGGAGCGAGGTCGCTAGGCGGGCTTTGGAAAAGAAGGTGGATGACTTGGAAATGATGGAAAAAATTCTGTCCAAAAGCAAGCTTACCCAGAAGGATGCGGATGAAATAAGCTCAAAAATCAACAAGGCCGTGGCGAAGAAGCTGGGGTTTGGATGATCATAGTCGTAGACACAAACGTGCTGGTATCAGCGCTCATACGGGATTCGGCTACAAGAAGAGTACTGATGTATTCTGGCATGAATTTCGTGTGCCCGGAAGCCACTGCGCTTGAACTCAGGCGCAACCGAGGGGAAATACTGGCCAAGTCTGGTTTGGCCGCACCGGATTTTGATTTTGTTTTTGAGATGATTCTTGGAAATGTTGCGATCATACCAGACAGAGACATCGAAGCTTGCCGGCGCGAGGCAGAAGAAATAATGTCGATAATAGACATTGCAGACGCTCCTTTCATCGCCGCTGCGCTAGACATACCCGACGCAATAATATGGAGCGACGACAAGCACTTTGAGAAACAGAAAAGGGTAAGGGTCGTGAAAACAGAACAAATCCTCAGGATGCTTTTCAAGGGATAATCATTTCCCTATCTTCTTCCTGACTTCGTCGAACTCCTTCTGGACCTTCGCGCCAGCGGGCTCGGGTATGTGCCTGCCTGCGATGCGCTCTTCCGAAGGGAAGGCTTCCTTTGAGTGCGGGATGCTGAGCCCGCCGTCAACGGCGCCCTTGAGCGCGGCGAACAGCCTGTTTCCCTTCGTCGCGCGGAAAAGCCCGATGTCAAGGATGGCCTCCCTGACCTTCTTCTCCGCTGCCTTCTTGGCGCAGAGCATGCCCGTGAGGTAGGCAGCTGGTATGTTTCCCGTCGGCCCTGTCCAGCCCAGCGCCTTCAGGTCGAATGATGTGACCGTCAGAAGGGTTTTGTCGCCTGTGTGGTCGTATTCCACAATCTGGCATATCACGGACTGGTTGGTCTTCCTGACAACGAAGCGCAGCTTCTTTGACTTGACGAGGGCCAGCCGCCTTCGATAGTCGGTCTTGCCCTCGCGTCTGCGCCTGTGCGGCACGATGTGAGTCCTTCCGCGAGCCATAATTATCACTGCTTAATCTCCTCTTTGCTTGAAATCTTTGCTTTTGGTGACGAGGTGCTCCCGTCAGATTTTCTGGGCGCCGCCTTCTTCGGTTTCGTAACCCTCTCCTTCTTGGGCGCTACCTTCTTCTCCTGCTGGGCCGCGCCCCTGTTGAGCAGCTCCTCCTCCCTGATGTGGAGCATCATATGCTTCCTGCTCCTGAACGCGCCGCCCTTGGCCATGCCGTAGAGCGTCCTGTAGTCCTTCCTTGTCAGCTGACCCGAGTCCCTGAGCTCTGCGAGCAGGCGGCGCAGCGGCCTGATGGTGTTTATCCACTGAGCCTTGGACGGGTTTCTGCTGCCCCACTTGCCCTTCACGCTGCCGGGCCCGCGCCTCCTGCCACGTTTCTTCTGGCGGAGTATCTCCCGCGCGCGGCCGCGCGAGGTGCCCTGCTTCTGCAGCTTGTATATGACGCCGCGGACTATGAGCTTTCTGATGTCGTCGCGCGTCAGGGCGTCGGCAACCTCTGTCTCCGACGCGAACCGAACCCTGGACGTTCCGCACTTCATCAGTTCGGCTGCGATTGCCCTTTGCTGTTTAAGAGGCATACTTATCATCCTTTTGGCTTGAAACCGCGTGTTTCACTTGGTTAACGCGGTGGTTAAATTTATATCAACTTCACTGCTCCTTTCCGTATTCCCTTCTCTCCCTCTTCTTAGGACCTTCGGGCTCAGCCCCGTCATCTCCCTCCGCAGGCCCTGTCTCGCCGCCGAAGTCCTCAATCTTCATCTTGAACTTCTCCTTGCTGCCGCGCGCCTTGAGCGTCTCCCTTGAGAGTATCCAGAACGCCAGCGCCAGCGACTTCTTGCCGTTGTTGTTCATGGGAATGACGAGGTCAATGTCCCTCGCCGTGTTGAAGGTGTTGCATATCGCCACTATGGGTATGCGCTTCTTCTTTGCCTCCCTCACAGCCTGCTCGTCCACCAGCGGGTCAGCGACAACCACGAGGTCGGGCTCGTAGAACTCCTTGAAGCTGGGGTTGGTCAGCGTGCCCGGCGGGAAGCGGCCTGCTATGGCCTTGGCGCCGATGAGCCTTGCGAAGACAGTTATCGCCCTGCCCGCAGCCTCCTTCCTTGACACCACCATTATCTTGGAAAAGCCTGAAATGAACTTAGCCGCGGTCAGCAGCCGCTCGTCAAGCATCTTCAGGTTGAAGACGGACACCCCGTCCTCCCTGACCTTGTAGACAAACCTGCGCATGAACGGCGTGCAGGACTTCATTCCTATGTGTATCCCTGCCGTCAGGTACTCGGTCTTGTCCACGAGCATGTTGTCTTCTGTCGTTTCAGCCATCATCTCAGCCCTTGATCCTCTGCTCGCTTTGTTCTATGGGCGAATGCGAGGGTTTAATCTATATTAACAGACACCATTCATCTGCGGCGCGAAACGGGCAGTTGGGGACCCTCGTCGCATCAATCCAACTTGGCATCTATAAAACCACCATCGCTGATGGTTCAATCCCTAATAGTGTGGATAGGTATTTAAAGCAGCTACGCCTTCTTCGGTTTGCGCTCCTTGATGTCAATGGGTATCATGCCCGCATCCCACTCAAGCCTGGCTACCTCAAAGGGGTCTATGACGCCCCTCGGCACGTCAACGAGGACGGGCGAGCCCTGCGCTATCTGCAGCGCGCGGGCTGACAGGATCCTGGTCTTCTCGTAGCGCGAGTAGCTTTCCTTGGCTTTCATGGAGAACACCGATAACAACCCTTTTCTATTAATCGGATATATAAGTATTTCATATGGGCGGAACGAAAAACGACAGGCTCTGGGAGGCCGCGGGCACGATAGTCGGCTTTGCTGCATGCACCGCGATAGCCGTCCAGATAGTCCATTTGTTTGCCGTAAGGACATCGGTTTCCCTGTCGCTGCCTTATACCGCCATGTATGTTGTTGTCTTCCTCTTCTGGGTCTTTTACGGGCTCAGGTTCAAGCGCATAGCCGTCTGGCTCACGAACATAGTAGGGCTCATGCTGCAGATGATTCTGCTCATCGGCTACTTCATGTTCCTTTAGAAAAATCAGCATGCAACATGCTACCATGCTGCATGTCTCTCGACATGCACTGCCTGCACTCTCAAGCGGACATGTCAAGATCTATTGTGACTAGCCGATATACCTCAGCTGCTCCTTGCCCTCGACGGGCGCGCGCTCGTGCTTCTGGATGTCCTCTATGGCCTTCTTCTGCAGCGCCTCCACCTTCTTGATGAAGCCCTCCATCTCCTTGACGCTGCTGTCCAGCCTCGCCATGTTTATCTTTATCTTGATTATCTTCGTCAGCACGTTCAGCACGGCCTCGGCCGCCTTGGGGTCTGTCACGATTGGGAAGCCCGTTGTCTCGCCAAGTATGCACAGCCCGTCCATGCCGCGCTCCTTGCTCAGCCCTGGTATCAGCCCTGCCGCGCCGACGATGTAGCCGACCTTGTCGCCAGCGTTGAAGTTTACGCCGAACTTCGCGTACCTGTCCTTCACCTTCTCGCTGGTTGCAGCGCCGAGCACGCCCGCCCTCTTTTCCAGCTCGCCTGTCGCCAGCCCGCCTATGGTGAAGACCTCCCTGACGCCGAGCTTCTGCGCGAACTCCAGTATGGCGTCCGCAACCTCGTAGTGGCCGTGGGGCGACAGCGACTGGCAGTCTCCGATGAGAAGTATTAGGTCCCGCTGCCCCGCGCCCTTAGCCTTGTAGTAATAGAACTCATTCTTGAGCAGGCGGATGTTGTAGCCCTCCTGCAGCATGACGAAGGGGAAGAAATGCTCGGAATAAAGGTCAGCGAACTTCTTGGCGCCCAGCTCCTTTATCATGTAGCCCACGGCTACGCGGCCGATGTTGCCGACGCCAGGCAGCCCCTCAATGAGGAGGGGATTCCTCAGCTTCGGGCTTTCGAGGACGTTGATTTTGGTCATAATCGCACTGATATCTATTGTAAAGGCGGCTTATAATATATATAGAGAAAGATTTGATATAACTGATACGCCGCATAGGCCAAAAGCGGCAAGCGGCTCGTCAGGAAACACCTGCAGGTCATAGACCTGCAGCAGTTGGTTGCCCCCGTAGTGTAGCGGCCAAGCACACGAGCTTCTCGCAAGCTCTTTGGGAAATGCGCCGAGAGCCAGAAGCTCTCGGGCATGCCATGAGACGGATGTCTCATGAGCAGAGCTTGAGCAGAAAGTGCTCAAGTTTCAAATGAGCTTGGAAACAGCTTGTAACCTGGGTTCAAATCCCAGCGGGGGTGTCGGACCGGTGGCTTAGTGGTAAAGCACCCGACTGATAATCGGGAGATCGAGAGAAGCCTTTAGGGAAACTTACTGGCTCTCGAATCCGATTCTCTCCCGGTCCATCGGGCTGGTAGATCAACGGTACAAGCTCTTTAAGAAATGCGCCGAGAGTCAGAAACTCTCGGGCATGCCATGAGACGGATGTCTCATGAGCAGAGCTTGAGCAGAAAACGCTATGCGTTAAAGATCGCTTGCCTCGCATGCGCGAGCAGAGACTGCAAGAGGTTCGGGGTTCAAATCCCCGCCAGTCCATTTAAGCAGGAGTGCTACAATTAGTTAAAAAGTGGGTCAATGGTCTTCGACATATTCACGCTGGTTGAGGCAGTGTTTTTCATCTTGCCGGCATACGCAGCGAACGGGCTCGCGCCGTTGTTCAGGGGAAAGCATGCGATTGACGGCGGCAAGACCATCAGGAAGCAGCCTATCCTAGGCGCGGGCAAGACCTGGGAGGGCCTGATTGGCGGCATCGTTGTCGCAGGCGTCATCGGGCTGGTGGAGCAGCTGGCCTTCCCCTTCCTTCCGTGGAGCCTGTCCCCGCAGCCGCTGGTAATTGTCCCCATGACTCTGGTGCTCGGGCTCATCATAGGCGCGGGCGCCATGTTCGGCGACCTGTGCGGCGCGTTCATCAAGCGCAGGTGCGGCATTGAGAGGGGCAGGCCCGCGCCGCTGCTGGACCAGGAGGACTTCCTTGTCGGAGCGTTCGCATTCGCGTGGCTGATTGGCGGTGCGGCACTGCAGAGCGGCTGGTTCGTGCTGCTGTTCGTGCTCACGCCGGCGCTTCATGTCGTCGCGAATGTCATCGGCTTCCTGCTGAAGGTCAAGAAAGAGCCGTGGTAACTGCTATAAATTTGTAGACCATCTTTTTTCCTTCAAGAAGAAAAGTATAATCGCGGAGATAAATGACGTTATTCCTACAAACCAAAATATAACACTAAAACCGAATTTGCTGACTACAAACCCTCCCAACATTAGTGCAACAGCAGAGATTATGCCCAGAACCATATTATAGAACCCCAAGACCCTGCCTCTTGTTTTTCTGTGTGTTATATCGGCCATAAACGTGTTTTCTGAAATCTGCCATATTGCAGTATTGATGCCGTTGGCTGCCTGCAAAATATATAGCTGGGATAGATTTTGAACGTACAAATAAAGGATAATTATCAGAGAGCTGAGGAAAGAACTCACCAGAAGAAAGGGCTTTCTTCCGAATTTGTCAGAAAATCTTCCCACCAGATACGTTGTCACGGAACTGGCCAAAACGCTCACGCCATACAGCATGCCCAGGTTTTCTATGCTGCCGCCTATTTGGTTTATGAACAGGACGAAGAAAGGTCCGATTAGGCTGAATGCAAAGTATGCTATCCCGTTGGAAGACAGCATCAGCCTGTAATTCAGGGTTTCTCTTTTCATGATAAACTAAGGGAAAGAGGATATAATAATCCCGCTGATTTTTCAGCGCCTGCGAAACAAAAACTAAAATCCAAGTACCCTCTTCACGTCCTCAAAGACCTTGCTTATGGGCTTCTCGCCATCGACAACGACCCATCTGCAGAAGACGTCTTTTTCAGCCATCTCTTCATAGCGCGCGCCGACCTTGGCGAGCAGCTGCAGGTCCGACTCAATCCTGTCCAGCCTGCCCTTCTCCTTCAGCTTGCGTTTCTTGGAGGTTTCGGGCTTTATCTTTAGGTAGACCGCGATGTCAGGCACAGGGAATCCCATGACCTTCAAGTATTCCAGCGCCTTCTGCGCGTCAAAGCCCTCGACTACCTGGTATGCCAGCGCTGTCGTCACGTACCTGTTGGCTATCACTATCTTTCCGTCGGAGAGCGCCTGCTCCACCCCCTCCTTGTCCTTGAGCATGTCCGCTGTGTAAAGCACCAGCCTGACCGCCACGGGTATGTGGTCGCTGCCGTTCAGGTAGTTGTGTATGAAGTTGCCTATCGGGTTCTGGTAGTCGGGGTAATTGACGACCAGGCATTGCATTCCCTTTTCAGCCAGAAATTCCGACAGCAGCCTGCTCTGCGTCTCAGAGCCCGCGCCGTCAATGCCGTCAAACACAATCAGTTTGCCCTTGGGCATGATTATCATTCACGCTCTGGTTTTTATTTGGCTGGAACCCGCGTTTGCCTGAAAAGGCACTTCATATCCCAGATGGTGATTTAGGTCAAGCGCATTGTGCTTGGTTCCGTGTCGCTGCCGTCATGGACGGGGCATGAGAAGAGGGGTTCATTTGCTTTGCATCAGCATGTGTTTGATGACACATGGCTTGCAGCTTGGCTGCAAGAACTTGCAAGCCATGCTTGCAAGATGTCTGTCAAAACGACCTCATTTTGACATGGCTCTTGTCACAATCGGCACCATGACCTCAGGACCGCCGATGACCCTGACGTCTTTCAGGACACCCTTCTTCCTGTAATAAGCGATGAGCGGCTCGGTCTGCTGCCTGAAGACCGCGAACCTGCCGCGGATGACCTTCTCGTTCTCGTCCTCGCGCTGGTAGAGCCCGCCGCCGCACCTGTCGCAGACGCCTGGCTTCTTCGGCAGTATGGGCGGCATCCTTATGCCGTCCCTGTTGATGTCCGCGAGGTTGTATATGTTGCCGCATTTCCTGCACGTCCTGCGCGCGAGCATCTTCTCAAGAAGTATGTCCTCTGCCAGCAGAAGGTTGATGACGACGTCAACCTTCAGGCCCCTTTCCAGCGCCTCTGCCTGCGGCACGGTGCGCGGGAACCCGTCAAGGATGAAGCCCTTCCTGCAGTCAGGCTGCTTCAGCCTCTTCAGCAGCATGTCTATGACAAGCTGGTCAGGCACGAGCCCGCCCTTGTCCATGAACTCCCTAGCTTTTTTGCCGAGAGGCGAGGCTGCTTTCACCTCATCCCTGAGAAGGTCTCCTGTGGAGATGTGCGCGATACCCAGCTGCGGCGATATGCGCGATGCGTATGTGCCCTTGCCGACGCCGGGCGGGCCGAGGAAGATGGCTTTCATGTCAATCACATGCCTCTGAATCTGTTCGCATGTCTTGCAAGCAAGCTTGCAATCAACTTGGTTAGAATTGGTGGCGGATAGTATTTAAGTTTGCTTGGCCTTCGCCGCCCCGAACTGCGCGAGCAGGGCTTCCAGCTGGATGTCGTCGGAGCCGCCCTGGTTGAGGCGGAACTCAAACTCGCCCGTCTTCTCCAGCAGGCGGGCGCGCCCGCTTTCGCTGATGTCAAGGCTGAAAATCTGCTTATGGATTTCCCTTATGATGTCCTCGCCGCTCAGCCCCTGCCTGAACAGCATGTCAAGGAGAAGCTTCCGCGCCTCGGCAAACTTGCCTCCGACAGCGAGGTTGAGCATCTTCGCAACGTCGCCAGGTTTTGCCTGCGAGACGACCTCATAGACGACCTCGCGCGTTATCTTTCCCATGGCCGCGGCTGTCTGCAGGATGTTCGTCGCCTTCCTCAGGTCGCCCTCCGACACCTCGTGGATGGCTTCCATGGCGTCGGCGTCGGCGTGAAGCTTCTCGCCGCTGACTATCCTGTCCAGATACTCGCTCACATGCTCCTTGGAGAAGCCGTGGAACCTGAAGACCGCGCAGCGGCTCTGTATGGGCTCTATTATCCTGCCGGAAAAGTTGACCGAAAAAATAAATCTGCACACGCTGGAGAACTTCTCGATTGTGCGCCTGAGCGCCTGCTGCGCCTCGGGCGTCAGGGCGTCAGCCTCGTCAAGGAATACTATCTTGAAGTCGGCTCCGAGCGGCTTCATCATGGCGTAGTCCTTTATCCTGCCGCGCACCACATCGATGCCCCGTTCGTCGCTGTTATGCAACAGAATAGGTGTGGTGCCTCCCCAGAACATTTCTGTGCCCGGAACTGAAACATCATAGACATAGTCTGAATACTCTTCTTTTTGTATACCTGTTATTTTGACAACAGAAAGTGATGATTCTATGAATCTGAGTATATTAGCCTTTATCTTATCAGTCGTTTCAAAACTATTGAGCAACGCCTTGGCCGCTTGCTTGGATATCCTTGGGCATTTCTTCGAATACATCTGATGTCTGAGGGCATATCGCGGGTTGTTTTTGCTTATTCTTTTTGTCTTTATCATTTCTATAATCGGTTCAACTGGGACAAAATCTGTTTTGAGCCAAGAGAAAGATGGCATTTTCCATATTATCCTAGCTTCTGTCCCGAACAGGGATGTATCAAGGCCTGATATTCTTCCCAGCCATGCTATATCTATCAGGTTATCAAGAGAGCGTGAAGAATACCTGACATAGCTGCCCCACTCGCCGCAGGCATCTCCCATGTATCCCTTCAGGAACGACTCCTTGTTGTTGAAGTCGGAGCTGAACATGAAATCCGGGACCCTCTTTGTGGTGGCGTCTCTTAACCCCATGCCGCCATAGAAGTTGTTATAAAAGAATCTGGAGAATTGTGTATTGCAGGTCCTCACTTGAATGGATGTCATCCTGCTTCTGTCAAATCCGGAAGATGCCTTATTTATAGAGTACTGGAGGCCGAATTTATCTTCAAGTATACCCCCTATCCGCTCAGCGACCTCCCTTTCCTCGTGGGATACCGTGAAAATAACAACACCACTTGTTCCGCTCGACCTTATGCTTGTACAGCCTTCTGCCAAATACATGCCCATAAGCCAGGAAATATCACTATTTAATTCCGTGTTTTTTATGCTGGTCTTTATCTTGGGGTTTCTGAATGTGCTGTTATGCCATACAACCATGGGCTTTTCAAGCTGCTCAAATTCAAGAACCGGGGGCTTCCCTGCAATGTCGTCTCTGAATGTTATCAACAAATCGCCTTTCCTCAGATTTCCCGCTTCCTTTGAGGTGAGCTTGCCTTCTCTGTCTACGACTATGACGGAATGATTCAGGCTTGTCCGTATTGAACCGCCTTCATATTTTATATTGACCACGTTCTTGACTCTGTGCCTGGATATAAGGCTTACTGGCTTGAATTTTACCCTATAGTTTTCATCAAGCGAAAGGACTTCCAAGTCATCTGCTTTCACGTATTTTTCGTTCCCCCTAAAGTAGCCATTTGCAAGCCTCCCAAAATTAGTCCTGGATATTCTCCCGTTTTTTCTTACAAGGATAGGAGTGTCGGGGGTTACGCTCGCGTTGAACTCGGAAAAGTTCTCGCGCCAGTGGCTGCCGAAGAGGTCGCGGGCGAGGCACACCGCCATGGTGGTCTTTCCCACGCCTGCAGGACCTGCAAAAAGCATGTTCGGTATGTTGCCTGACTTCGTCCATGCTTTCAGCCTTTCGGTGACGTGCTTCTGGTTTATTACTTCGCTGAGCGACTTGGGCCTGTACTTCTCTGTCCAGACCTGCGCATCCCCTGCCATAGATGAAATAGTGAAGAACTTTATTTAAACATGTTTTGCAATCTGTTATATGACCGTGATATGCATCTCAGGCACGCCCGGCACAGGCAAGAGCGAGGTCGCGAAGGCGCTCTCAAAGAAGCTGGGGTGGATGCTCGTCTCCCTGAACGACCTTGCCGAGAGCAAGAACCTCTACGCCGGCTATGATGACGAGCGGGACTGCAGGATAGTTGATGAGGAAAGGGTGAAGGCAGAGCTCGACAGGAGCGCGGAGATGCACAACATAATCGCCGAGTCGCACTACGCGCATGACATGAACTGCGACTGGGTGGTCATCCTGCGCGCCAATCCCGCGGAACTCAGGGAGCGGCTCAAGGATAAGGGCTGGAAGCCCAAGAAGATAGAGGAGAATGTCCTGTCCGAGATAATGGAGGTCTGCAAGTCCGAGGCCATGGAGCGCGGCAGGAAGGTGCTGGAGTTTGACACGACAGGCAAGGCGGCTGACAAGGTCGCCGATGAGATAATAAGCGAGCTGAAAAGGAAGAAAGTGATTGAGGTGTAGTTGATGTGCATGTGCACTGCAACATGCATTTATGCTGCAGGCACATCAAAGGCTGTTATATTGGTGGTTTGATGTTCAATACGGCGCTGCTGATGGGTGTTCTGTTCGCGATATTCTTAGTAGTGGGTTTCCTGATAGGCGGAACAGGTGGCATGACAATAGCCTTCGTGCTGGCGCTGCTGATAAACCTTGCAAGCTACTGGTTCTCGGACAGGCTCGTGCTCGGCATGTACCGCGCGAAGCCGAGCGACAACGCCAAGCTGAAAGGTATGGTCGCGGAACTGGTGAAGGAGGCTAGGCTGCCCATGCCGAAGCTGTATGAAGTTGACAGCAAGGTGCCCAATGCATTCGCAACAGGCAGGAATGCGAAGCATGCGGCTGTGGCTGTCACGAAGGGCCTGCTGGAGATGGACGACGACGAGACGGAGGGCGTGCTGGCGCACGAAATCTCCCACATAAAAAACCATGACATGCTTGTTGCGACAATGGCCGCGACCATCGGCGGCGCAATAGCGTGGCTGGCCCAGATGGGCTATTTTATGATGTTTTCAAGGGACAGGCAGGGGCAGGGAAACCTGCTGGCGCTTGTCATGATAGCCGTATTCGCGCCGCTGGCTGCGCTGCTGGTAAGGCTTGCCATATCAAGGGGCAGGGAATACGGCGCGGACAAGGGCGGGGCGCTGCTCACGAAGAAGCCGAAGGCGCTGGCATCCGCACTCAGGAGGATATCGGAAGCAAGCGCAAGGAATCCCATGCGCGGCCCGAGCGCGACAGCGAACCTGTGGATAGTCAATCCTTTCAGCGCTGACTGGTTCACGAGGCTGTTCAGCACGCACCCGCCCATGCAGAAGCGCATAGAGCGGCTCGAGGAGATGGC
>VGIZ01000009.1 GCA_016867675.1 Candidatus Aenigmatarchaeota archaeon
TGCGAACGGAAACGGCAGGCGACCATTTATAGACATTCGCAAAATATTTCTCATGGCGGCAAAACAAACAAAGAAAAAGCAGCCTGCAAAGAAGCAGGAAGCGCCGAAACATGATGAATCCCCTGAACATTCGCTGTTCTGGGCGGACCAGATTGCCGAGAAAGTTAGGGAGAGGTGCGAGAAGGAGCCGAAGCTCAACGCCATCGTGAAGAAGAAGGGCTACCTTGTCTACGACGAGAAGACGCCGTCCGGTGTGATACACGTGGGCAGCGGAAGGGGATGGATTATTCATGATGTCATAGCCAAGGCTATGCGCGACGCCGGCATGAAGGGACGCTTCGTCCTGAGCTCCGACGACATCGACCCCTTCGACAGGATGAACAAGGGCCTTCCTGCGGGCTACGAGAAATATCTCGGCATGCCGTTCAGGAACATACCTTCACCCGCGGAAGGGTACAAGAGCTTCGCCGACTATTATTTCAGGCAGGCCGCGGGCAAGTTCAAGGAATTTGGAATAGAGGCCAAGATAGAGAGCACAGGGGAGCAGTATGACAAGGGAGTTTTCAACGCCGCAATAAAGACGGTTCTCGACAACGCAAACAGGATACATGAGATTTACATGAAGGCCTACGGCAAGGCGGATTCGGGCAAGCTGCCCTTCAACCCCATCTGCGAGAAATGCGGTAAGATCGGAACCACCAGGGCATACGCCTGGGACCCTGAGAGGCAGATAGTGAAATACAGATGCGAGCCAAACTTCGTGGAATGGGCAAAGGGCTGCGGGCACGAAGGTGAGAAGAGCCCGTATAACGGCGGCGGCAAGCTGCCTTGGAAGGTCGAGTGGGCGGCCAAATGGGTGTCAAAGGGTGTTGTGTGCGAACTCGCGGGCAAGGACCATTTCACCAAGGGTGGGAGCAGGACTATAGCCATGGCGATATCCGACAAAATCTTCGATTTCCCTCCACCATATCCCTCCACCCGGGACAGCATAGGCGAGGGTTATGAGTTCTTCAATATAGGCGGGAAGAAGATGAGCACTTCGCAGGGGCGCGGAATAAGCTTCGCCGAGTCCACGAAATTCGCCCCTGCAAAGATGATAAGGTACATGCTCGTCTGCACCAGGCCGAGGGCTGCCATAGACTTCGACCCGTACAGGGACAATGACGTCATTCTTCTTTATGATAGATATGACAGGACGGAGCGCATATACTTCGGAAAGGAAAAGGCCGAGGGCCATGAGGTGGAGAACATGAAAAGAATCTACGAATTGTCCCATATAGGCAAACTGCCCAGCCACATGCCGCCGCAGATACCGTTCACATATGCCGCCTCCACAGCCCAGACGGAGAAGGATAACAAGAAGAGGATAGAGATGCTGAAGGCGAGCGGCCACATGGACAAGAACGCCACCAAGGAGGACATAGCCTATGTGCTGGACAGACTGAGGCTCGCCGATGACTGGGCAAAGAATTTTGCCTCCTACCAATACAGGATAAGCCTGCTCGACGAGCCCCCAAAGGATGGCATCAGCCCCAAGATGCGTTCTGTACTGAAGTCAATCGCCTACGAGCTGATGGAAAACAAGACAGAGGAAGAGGTCTCGGAGACGATATGGGCTGCCGCCAAGGCGAGCGGCGACGCCAAGGTGTTCTTCAGGTCAGCCTACCTTGCGCTGATAGGGAAGGAGCAGGGACCCAAGCTGGCGCCCTTCATCATGTCCATCGGCAAGGCCAGGGTCATCAGGCTGCTGGAGAGGCTATAGCCCGTCATGAAAGCTTTGCAACAACAAAATCCTTTACGTTTTTGAAGTCCGGCAGCTCTGAAAGCACGAAAGGCCGCAGCTCGGGAATCCAGACGCTTTTCAGGCCGCTGATTTTCCTTTCCAAGTCCCGGGCATTGAATTTCATTCCAAAGTTCCTGAGTTTCTCTTCAATGAGCGCCCTGTCCGCCTTCGCAATCCTGACAAGGAAGAACAGGTCAAACAAATCCCTGGCTCTCTCCCTCGCCAGCAGGGAGTGCACCTTTTCTGCCAGCATCTCCTCCGGTTTCATCACCCTAATAGAGAAGGGGTTTATGTCGGCATAAGCCGGAATACAGCTCTTTACGTCAAAGCCCCTCAGCACGGGGTTCCCTGTGGCTATGTCAACCCTCAGCGTGTTCGGGCCTGTCAACTGGCCGCGGAAGCCCAATTTTATCAGGGTGGAGCCCTTCATCTCCTTTGCGCCCTTGGTGCCCATGCCAGCGGAACTCGCAGCCTCTTCCTGACATCGGTTTTTCCGAGCAAAGAAAAATCCAAATCTTCCGAAAAGCGCTGCAGCGAGTAGATTTTGTAAAGGGCAGTGCCGCCCTTGAAGACGAGCGCATTCGTCTTCCTGCATAAGTGGTACAGGAACAAATCCTGGAAGTAGTCTTTCTCGATGTGCTCGCGGTTTTTCAGGCCTTTCCTTTTTGCCGCTTCCACGAGCATCTCCTTCGGTATCATGCGTTCACCACCAAGCCCCATTTCCTGTCGCGCCTGCCTGTCTTCTTGGCCAGCGGGTCGAGCAGGACATATCTCCTGTTAATTCTTGCCTTTAGTGCAGGATAAACATTGAAGCCGTTCCTTTCGAGCAGGAAACCTACCCTTTTGATGATGCTGCTTTTGTCCGTCCTTTTCACGTATTCCAGAATCCTCGGCAGTTTTATTCCTTCCGCGGCTTCCTCAAAAACCGAGACAGGAATTATGCCAAACGAATCTATTATGGCCTTCTCCGCTTCTGCTATGGGTATCCTGAATCCTGCATAATCCCTGTTTTCAAACCCGAAGAAATGCTCCGTATGGAAGAACTTTATCTCGCCGTTGAAACTGGCGGCAGAGCCTCTTTTCGTCGTGAAGCAGAAAACATCCCTAGGAATCTGCGTTATGAGCCTGTGATAATGCAGGGCCGAGGCTGACGTTATGTAGCTGGGCTTGACGACGAACGTGCTTACCAGCAGGAGGTCGTCGTGGAAGCTGTAAAGGCCGCCCCTTATCCTGAATATCTCACCCGAAGATACCATCCGCCTGAGCAGCTGCTTGGCATACCCTTTCCCGGACACTATCTGAGCTACATCTGACAAAGAAAAGACCGGAACTTCCCTGAGCCTGAGCAGCCTCGCTTCATACATGGTTATAGTTGGACGCGCCCATTTATAAACATTTTATACTTAAAAGTATATAAAAGTATATACTTTATATGAAAGTTTGT
Organism: Candidatus Aenigmatarchaeota archaeon; assembly: GCA_016867675.1. Classification (GTDB taxonomy): domain Archaea; phylum Aenigmatarchaeota; class Aenigmatarchaeia; order QMZP01; family QMZP01; genus VGIZ01. The sequence continues at coordinate 3,228 of VGIZ01000009.1, forward strand.
TCATAATCGCAGGCCCGGACTGTTCATCACGCCCGCGGGCAAGGCAAATGTCATAAGGCTGCTTGAGAAGCTGTAATCTCGTTATGGGACCGCCGGGAGTCGAACCCGGATCGGACGCATTTCGTAACCCCCTATTTCCGTTTTTCCGTCAACGCTTTTTCTCCAAGCGCGTTGAAAAGGGTTGCCCCAAGCGCCAATGTTACCGCTGCACCACGGCCCCGGCATATGACTATGATTTGCCCCCGGAGGGGATTGAACCCCCGACCCCTGGCTGTCCTCTCACGTTCCTCTCGGAATCAAAACTTCTAAATGATTAGAAGTCCAGTGCTCTATCCAACTGAGCTTTCCTCGCTGGCAAGACCAGCTACGGGGGCATCAGTGGGATAACTACTATATTGGTTTATGTTCATTTTATAAACTAAAAGGCAGCCAATGCGAGCATCGCCGCCCCTGCGGCCAGCGGCACAAGCCAGTTGTCATCCATGAAGCCCAGCCGCCTGTGCCTGTGGAAGAACCTTGCTTCAGGCAGCAGCTCAAAGAGGGTTGCGACAGCAGCGCCTGCTATCACGACCATGGGTTTCAGGAAGAACAAGCCGACAGCCAGGCTGAAGACAAACATAGCCAGCGAGCCCTCCCAGCTTTTCTTCCCGACGATTTTGTGCCTGCCATAGCGCATACCAATCATGGTTGACAGCCCGTCGCCGACGGCGAGCATTGCGCAGGCGGCGCTGGCGACGTTGAGCGGGAATGCGATGAATGCAACCCCGCATCCGAAGAAGAACCAGAACGCGCCGACAAAAGGCCGGGGAACCTCCTTCCTTTCCAGCTCAAGCACAATATCCCTGAACTGCTCCTCAAAGCGCTTCAGGAAGCCGCGGAAGCGCCTGTGCTCGCGCCTGATGTGCTCCGAGTAGATGAGCAGGGTCGCTGCTATGACCATGAAGTAGAAGGCCGCGGCCCATTTGCCCGCGAACTGCGCCAGCACAACGAACAGCAGCCCTGATATGTGCACGAGCTTCCTGTTGGTCTCGTTCATAAGGCTTACCTGCCTTTGAAAGTTGCTCTTGAAACTATCGAGAAAATATCTTCGTCATTGTATATCGCTTCGAGAACCCCTTTGAACATATGCGCTTTTGCCGAGCCGGTCTTTTCCTGGATCATTATGAGCTCGAGTATGCGGCCTATGAACTCAACAGAATGTTCGCCATATTGGTTCAGTTTTTCAAACTCTTTCAGGTTATCAGGATTTGTGTATTTCAGCTCGCACCTTTGTTGCTCTTCCTTGTTTCTGAAAGGCTCTGCCCTGCCCCACATGTCAAGCAGATATTTTACGAACTTCTTGACAAGATCTTTATTGTGCTCTTTCTTTATGAGAAGGTCTATAGCCCAGTGAATATGCTGGGGTGTTCGTGGCGTCCTTGTTTTTGTGTTTTTATCACGATACTTTACTATTATGTCTAATTCTGGGCGTTCCCCACGAGACCCCTGAAAAACCCCTATTGTTGCACCGTCCTGAAGCCGGAATTCTTTGAATGACTCGACTTTGCCCCTATCTTTGAGGTAACATTCCATACAATCTTATTAAGCGCAGCGAGCATCTTTAATAGCCACCAAGAAATCATAAATATAGATAAATATTAATAAATAGAAATAGTTATGGTCTTATGGCGAAGAACACAATAACAATAACAGCCGACAAGGAAGTTATAGACGCCTTCAAGAGGATATGCAGAGAAAACGACATCAAAGTTTCAACAAAGATTAATACACTTATGAAAGAGTGGATAGACAAGAATGGTGATTAATTTGAAAGATACTATCTCCATGCAAGAACTGACAGAGCGTGATTACAGAGATTTTGTCAAGAACTGCAGCTCTGTTGTCATAGAGGACACGAAACTCGATGTAGGCAAGCACCATAATATCAAGGTACTGCAACCAGACGACTTCAAAATGGAAACCAATACATTCTGGAGTTTTCCAAAGAGAGGAGACTGGGCAACGCACTATCTCAACGCCAAATACAGGGGCAACTGGGCCCCGCAGGTTGCAAGGAATCTCGTTCTGAGATACTCGAAGGAGGGCGACATAGTCCTTGACCCATTCGTCGGTTCTGGAACAACATTGATAGAGTGCAAACTGACCGGAAGGAAATGTATAGGCGTGGATATAAACAAAGAGGCGCTTATACTCGCTAGGGACAGGATGGTTTTTAGCACGCTTAAAAACAATTTTCCGGAGCAAAAAACATTCTTGGGCGATGCCCGAAACCTCGATAAAATAAAGAACGAGTCTATAGACCTTATTGCCACCCACCCGCCTTATGCCAGCATAATCTCATACACAAAAAATTCAAACCATAAACAGGACGGAGACCTCTCTAAGGTTCATTCAATAGACGAGTTCATCGAGCAAATGAGGGTTGTCGCACGAGAGTTTCTGCGCGTGCTCAAACCCGGCAAATATTGCGCAGTGCTTATGGGCGACACAAGAAGGCATAAACACCAAGTCCCAATATCATTCAGGGTAATGCAGGCTTTCCTTAACGAAGGCTTCCTGTTGAAGGAAAGCATAATAAAGGTTCAGCACAACACAAAGACCGCGCCATTATGGGCAAAGATGTCCGTGAAAAACAACTTCTTGCTTTTGGCGCACGAGCATCTATTTGTCTTCAGAAAGCCGGAAAACGGAGAAAAGCTAAACAATTTCAAAGAAAGCATGAAGTGAGCAAATGGGCGGCGCGATGAACTACAGCAAGGGCAGACAGGCAATGAGGCGCATGGCCGAAGGCAAAGCCAAGGCATTCTCTCAAAATATAATTGTTGAACACGGTAAAGGCAGGTATCCGAAATGCCTAAATGACCCGCCTTATCCGTTCTGCCCCAAACCAAAGCAAAGCCCGCAGGATACCAAGAATGTGCCTGACGAGTGCAGGTCGTGCCAAGAGTATCTGAAAAGCGCATTTCACGAAGAGTCGAGCAGAGAAGAAAGAGTAAAACGCTTCATGGAATCCGGCATGCCTCTGAGAATAGAGGGCTAGAAAACCCTGCTCAGCCCGCGGCTGCGCAGGAAGTCCTTGAACGGCATCTCAACCTGGCCGACCTTGACGTTCTCCTCATGGCTCCTGCCGGGTATGGAGACCAGCCTGCCCGCCTTGACATAGGTCGCCTCTGCCGCAAGGCTGACGTCGGAAAGCCTCTCCTTCGGCATGAGCAGCATCTCCCTGTCCTGCTCGTAGGGCAGGCCGTGCTCCAGCGCGAACTGCGCCGCGCGCAGCTCGTGGCCGAGGTAGGCCGCGTGCGAGAGGTTTGAAACAAGACCCAGCGAGGTTATGCGCTTGTGTATGTATTTCGCCTTGCTTCCTGTTATCCTGTTGAGGAGTATGTTGTCGTTGCCGTAGTGGTCTGCTATTATTTCCTTCCTTGCCGTGTCAAGCTTTATGATGAAATAGCCCTTCGGGTCGCTCTCTATGAATTCGGTGACAAGCTCCCTGTGCTCCTCAACCATCGTCCCACAATACATAATTGACCGAAACTTTTATATTGGGATATAAGCGAAATCCGCGAATAATAACACATGAGCCTCAGCAGGCAGGACAAGGCGCAGATAATCTGGGCAGCGAGCTTCGTGGTCTCAGGCGTCATTCTTGGCATCGCCATCTGGATGATACCTGTCATAGGGCTGCTTGCGACGGCGAGCTTCATCGTGGTCTATATCGGCATCTCCGCGGCATTCCTCTTCGTTTTCAGGGAGATAGAGAGCGTCAAGACGGACACGCTGGACAAGCTCAAGGAGCGCCACGACGAGCTTCTTGAGGTCAAGAAGGCAATAGCGGGCAAGTATTACAGGCGCAAGATAGACGAGGGCGCGTTCAGGAACATCACGCAGCACTACGAGCGCAAGCTCACCGAGCTGGAAGTCAAGATTAAGAAGCTGGAAAGGAAAAACAAGTGATGCAGGACGAGATTTTTGACGTTGTTGACGACAACGACAATGTTGTAGGCACAGCAACAAGGAAAGAAGTCCATGCCAGAGGCCTCATACACCGCAGCGTGCTGTTCTTCCTGCTGGATAGGAAGGGCAGGGTTTTCGTCAGCCAGAGGACAGCCACCAAGGAGTTCTTCCCAGAATACTGGAGCATAGTTTTCGGAGGCCACCTCCACTCAGGCGAGACATACGAGCAGGCAGTGGCGAGGGAGTCTGAGGAGGAGCTCGGGCTTAAGCTGAAGCCGATATTCGTGGCTGACTACCGACTGCGCTGGCTTGAGGGAAGGCTGACAGACAATGAAAACTCCAAGGTTTATGCCCTTGTGACTGACGAGGAGCCGACGCTTGATGCAGGCGAGCTGAAGCAGGGAAGCTTCATGACGCTTGAGGAAGCAAAGAAAAAGATAAAGGCTGAGAGGTTCCTGCCTGAAACGAGGGACATGCTCAAAATCATTGAACGCTTTCTTGGCTAGTTGTTTCCCTGCATCTTTTTCTCCGCAGCAGCCGGCAGCTCAATGGCAAGCACCTTGGACTCGCCCTCGTTCATGGTGACGCCGTAGACGCGGTCGGCCTCCCTTATCATGTGGTCGTTGTGCGAGATTACGATGAACTGCGAGCCCACGCTGTGGCGCTTGAGCATGTCCACGACCTTCTTGGTGTTCGCCTTGTCCAGGGTGGCGTCTGCCTCGTCAAGTATGTAGAACGGGCTGGGCCTGTGCTTCTTCAGCGCGAACAGGAAGGCGAACGCCGTCAGGGTCTTCTCCCCGCCCGACAGGCTGTCCAGGCTCAGGAGCTTCTTGCCTTCAGGCGCCGCACTTATTCTAAGGCCGCTGCTTATGTTGTTCGGCACCTCCAGCGCAAGGCTGGCCTCGCCGTCCGTCAGCTCGCCATAGACCTGCCTGAAGTGCTTTGAGACGTCGTCCAGCGTCGCCGAGAACGTCTCCAGCCGCTTGGACTCTATCTTCGTTATGGTGTCCAGTATCTTGTTCTTCTCCTCCACGATTTTGTCCACCTTCTGCTTGAACTCGTCGAACTCCTGCCTTATGGACTCGAACTCCTCTATGGCCCTGAAGTTTATCTGGCCCAGCGAGTTGAGCTTCAGGACCGTGTCATGCTCCTCTGACCTCAGCTTGGACAGGTTCATGTCAACAAACGGCTTCAGCCCCTTCGGGCTTATCTTCTTGCCCTTCCCCTCCAGCGTCTCCAGCTGCGCCTTGGCATTCTCAAACTTCGCCTCCAGCCGCGCCTTCTGGACATTTAGCCTGCCAATCTCCTGCTGGACAGCGAGCTTCCTGCTGTAGGCGTCGGCGCGCTTCGCCTTCGCCGCTTTCATCTTCTCGTCAAGCCGTATCTTGTCCTTCTCGAACGTGAGCCTGAACGAGCCCTTCTCCCTGTCCGCCAGCTTCTCCAGCTCCGCGTTCAGCTCGCGCAGCCTGTTCTCCATCGCGGCGTTCTCATCTTCCAGCCGCGCCTTCTCCTTGAGGAACTGGCCCAGCTCAGGCTTCTCCTCGGCAACCTTCTTGCTGTAGAAGCCGCCTGTGACAGCGCCCGTCGAGTCTATCAGGTCGCCGTCAAGCGTCACCATCCTTGTCCTTGACGACCTCGCCAGCGCCTTGGCCTTGTTTATGTCCTCAACGCAGGCTGTTGAGCCCAGCGCAAAGAGAACTGCGGGCGAGAACCTCTGGTCAAACTTCACAAGGTCGGAGAGCCAGCCAACAGCGCCCGCAGGCAGCGCGCCGCGGCCTGAGGAAATCCTGTCCAGCGGGATGAAGCGCGCCCTGCCGACGCGGCCCTCCTTCAGCCTGTTGACGCATGCGACTGCGGTGTCCGTGGTGTCAACGACTATGTCCTGCATGTGGGAGCCTGCGGCGACCTCGGCCGCCACGCGGTATTCCCTCGGGATTGCCAGCAGCTCAGCCAGCGTGCCGAACACGCCCTTCACACCCCTGACGCTCCTGGCAGCAGGGCTGAGCCTCTCGTCCATGGAGCGCAGCCGCTCCATCATGGTGGACAGCTGGCCCATCCTCGCATCGTTGGACTCAATCTTGTCCCGCAGCCTGCCGGCTTCTCCCTGCAGCCTGACAAGCCTCCTGCTCTCCTCAACGCTGTCCGATGCCTGGACGACCTGCTTCGCCATCTCGCTGAACTCCTTCTCGCAGCCGTCCACCTCGGCGTCCAGCTTCGCCACGTCAGCGTCCAGCTTGGCCATCTCAGCTTCTTTCGCTTTGGCTTTCCTGTCAACACCCTCCAGCTCGCCGCCCGTGTCCTCGTTCTCCTTCCAGATTATGGACGCCCTTATCTTCTCCAGGCTGGCGTTCATCTCCTGGTATGCCAGCGCGGCGTCGCGCTCGGCCTTGAGCTTGGCGACGGTGTTCGTCTTGTCGTTGAGCAGTATCTCCGCCTCCCTGACCTTCACGTCAATGGCCTCCAGCTCCTTCATAGCCTTGGCCTTCTTCTCGTCGTACTCGCTGATGCCCGACAGCTCGTCAAGAATCTGCCTGCGCTCAACGGCGTCCATCTCCACAACCTGGTTCACGTCGCCCTGCTTGATGATGTTGTGGCCGTCCGCCTGTATCTGCGCCTGCGCGAGGATGGCTGCCATGTGCTGCTTCGTCACCACCCTGCCGTTCATGCGGTAGGTGCTGACGCCCTGCTTGTTCAGCTTCCTGCTCACGACAACCTCCCTGTCCTCGACAGGAAGCAGCCCCTTGCTGTTGTCGAACGTCATGCTGACCAGGGCGTAGTCCGAGCTGTCCTTCGTCTTGCTGCCGCCGTAGATGAGGTCCTCGGTCTTCTCTGCCCTGAGCGCGCGGCCCCTGATGCCGAGCACGAACGAGAACGCATCGACGACGTTCGACTTGCCCGCGCCGTTCGGGCCCGTGAAGCAGGAAAACCCCGTCGGAAAGGGTATCGCCGTCTTGCGCTTGAAGGACTTGAATCCCTGCATCGTAATTTTCTGGATCGTCACCATATTACCACATTTTTTGTGAGAACTCCGTCAGAACCATTTAATATTATGATGTTGCCCAACGCTTAAATATACGGGCGAAAACGCGGCAACGCAACTTATTATTTGGGCTCGGACAAATATTGTCAGGTAAATATCATCAGGTAAAAGCATGCTCGAGTCGCTGTTCAATTTCAGGGAGATTAACAGCCGCCCCTACCTCGCGTTCCTCTGGGCGTTCGCCATCATAAGCATTTCGGTCATAATCGCGATGCAGATCGGCTTCAAGATTGCCGTGGGCACAGCCAGTGTCAACCTGACCGGCATTTTCACGCTCGCCTTTGCGCTCATATCCTCGTCATACATCATGACAGCCATCATACGCAGGGAGGAGCTGATGGAGGAGAAGGCGATAAGGGCGCACTACAGCAAGGGCTTCTGGGAGCGGCACAGGAAGGACCTGCTGATATTCCTCTACTTCTTCGGCGGCGCGACGCTTGCGTTCGCAGTATGGACCATGCTGCTGCCTGCTGACACGTTCCAGGTCCAGATACCCAGCATCTGCGCCATGAGGCCTTACCTGTCGGTGTGCGACAGCCCCATGATAACAGGCTCGGTCACAAGCCCGTCGGTCAGCTTCATGAACATCCTCACGAACAACCTGCGGGTGACAGCCTTCTCGTTCGTCTTCGCCTTCATCTTCGGCGCGGGCGCTGTCTTCATCCTCCTGTGGAACGCAGGCATACTGGGCATATGCATAGGGCTGATGTCCAGGAGCCTGGCTGAAATACCCGTGAACAGCATAAGGTTCCTGCCCCACGGAATACCCGAGATAGCAGGCTACATCCTGGCAGGGCTGGCAGGCAGCCTGATATCCATAGCCATCATAAGGAAGGCAGACAGGAATATCCTGAAGAGCGTGGCATGGGACAGCGCAGTGGTGCTTATAATCGGGGTTGTGCTGGTGGTTCTGGGCGCCTTCATAGAAGCATATCTCTGACATAAAGTGAAGCGTTTTCGAAGCCCAGCGTGCTTATAAACATGGCATACGTCACCTGTCGAGTTTTCTTTATATGGGGGTTCAAACCTATAATTAAGGGTACCAATAGCCGGTAAGGCGATTATGCTGACCGGTTCATTAAAAAGATGGAGGTAAAAAATGGTAAGCCAAAAGGTCGGAGGATGGGCGTTCATCCTTGGCGTTGTGATTGCAATACTGGCTGGTCTGGCATCGACATTCGCTGCCATGTACAGCGGCTACGTCCTTCTGGTGCTGGTGATCCTCGGTCTTATCGTGGGGTTCCTCAACATCAAGGACAAGGAAGTGGTCAACTTCCTGATAGTTGCAATCGCACTTATGG
>VGIZ01000010.1 GCA_016867675.1 Candidatus Aenigmatarchaeota archaeon
CACAGGCGATGTTCCAGTTCATGCCTGCAATGCCATACTACGTGAGCAGCACAAACACCACGACTGTGCAGCCATCGGGTTGCATAGATTACACCTCTGTCTTGAACTCAAGCCTTGACCTGTCCGGCTCGCAGGCGGTCTATAACAGGGCCCACTACCTGACCCAGGCAGGCTTCCCACCCATGGTCTACAACGGCTCCGTATATCTTATGGTGCCGCCGAACTTCGGCTCTCTGACAACCAACTTCACCGATTTGGTGCGCCAGCGGGTAAACATGTCAAACATAACGCTTACGCTCGACGTCCCGGGCTTCGGGAGGATGAACTTCAGCAGGGACACGGGCAACGGCATTGACTTCACAGCTCCGGACACGATGAGCGGCATCATGGATTTCGCCATGAAAACCCTGATGTCCAAGGGCAGGATTGGCCTTAATGAAAGCGAGTTCAACGGCCTCAACACCTCCGGAAGGGCAAGACCGAACATGACGCTGTCCGCCAACCTCGTCATATACAATACGACCGGAGCCCTTGGATTCTCGCAGGCAAGACCGCCAAAGATAGCATATGGCGTTTACAACGGCACAAGCGCGCCTTCAAGCGTGATACCATGCAACTCAACAAAATGCAGCAGCATGCTGTTTGACGGTGAGAATGTTTCTTTCACGGTCAGCTCATGGTCCACCTACATAATAGCTGATGCCAATTACACCCTGCAGTTCGCAAACCTCAGCGGCGTGAGTTATGCCGTACTCCCGACCAACACCTCGGCATTGACGCCTGCAAATGCGACGTTCTACGTGAATATTACCAACCTTGGCAACACGAGCGGGGTGTCAAACGGAGAAATTTACAACATAACATTTACGGGCATCCCGGAATGTAACCGGGCTTCGGTCAACGATTCCACATCAAACGTAACCGCTGGTTGCCTGACAAGCCTAAATGGCAGTGCGCAGAACGGTACGAGATTTTATCTTGCGCAGAGTGCCTCGAAGGTTCTTGGCTTTAACTTCACGACCAACAGCACATCCGGCACCTACACCTTCGGCGTCCAGGCCCAACTCATAAATGCATCCAACGTAACCGAAAAGTTCTGGAACCTCAACTCAACCAGCGAGGGCATCTCATGGACAGTGGTTGTTGGAAATTTCCAGGTGACGAGCCCCACCAACACCTCCAACGTAACCACGCTGAACAACATTAGCTTCTACTTCACGAACTACAGCACTATACGTTACATCAACTGGACCATAAACGGCACCAATAATGGCATAGCAGTCTCGCCGTCATCCCCGCTGGTCATCGGACTGGTGAACTTCTCGGAGTCAAAATGGCAGACCATGCAGAACATCTCGCTGTGGTGGAACGACACTTGGGGCAACGCCAACTGGACTAATATCAGCTTCGTCATCGACAACCAGAAGGCGCTCATATACAACCAGACCTATGCGACGAACAACTCTAACCTCACAGGCAACGCGCAACTCTATATGACTGCGAACCACAGCATAGCCATATCAGGCACCCACTCGGCGTGGATTACGCTGAGGAACAGTACAGGTCAGTACCCCGAGGTGAACCTGACCTTCTATGCGAACAACAGAATCAACAACAGCGAATGGAACAAGACGCTCGCAACAACTACATATCCAGATGGCCTCTACAACCTGACATTCTGGTCAAGGGGCTGGAACAACCTTGTCAACGCCACCGCGACAAACTGGGTATGGATAGACAATACTGCACCTTCAATATCACTTAGCCTGTCCTCAACGCTTGTGGGTATGGGTTTGCCCGTCACCATAACATGCAGCGCTTCTGACGGCGCAGGCTATGGAGTCGCTAACACCAGCCTGATTGTTACAAACCCGCTGTATGCAACATCCTCTGCATTATGCGGCTCATCATTCACAAATACAAACACGATCGGCGCATACACAGTAACCTACACCGCCACTGACCATACGGGCAAGAGCAGCTCATCATCAGCAACATTCACTGTTGGCGGAGGCGGGGGAGGCGGCGGGGGCGGAGGCGGCACCACCACGACAGACACATTCGCAATATCCGCTATAGCGGCAGGCGCGACACAGACGCTTACGCCAACCAATGCAGCGGACATGACGCAGATACAGATAACACCCTCAGCCGCGGTTTCAAACGTGGGCTTCACGGTCACCCAGGCTACCTCCGTGCCATCCGGCACTTCGGCCGCGCCCAACACAGCCTACGCGTACTTCACAATCACTGCAACAAACATACCTGACAGCAGCATCCAGACAGCCATAATCAAGTTCAAGATACCGAGAACTTGGATAAACAGCAACAGCATTGACGTCAGCACGGTCAGGCTCAACAGGTATGTGAATGGCACATGGGTTGAGCTTTCAACCGCTCAGACGGACACCGACGCCAACTACCTGTACTTCAGCGCCACAACGCCGGGCTTCTCGGTGTTCGCCGTGACAGCAAAGGCAGTGGCAGCACCCCCGGTTTGCACCGCAGGCGCCAAGCGCTGCACAGGCAGCAACCTTGAAACCTGCACCAACAATGCATGGGTTGCCCAGAACTGCCCCAACGGCTGCAACAGCAACACGCTGGCGTGCAACGCACCGTCAGCAGGCCAGGCCGGGGCAGGCGCAGCCGCGCCGCCTGCCGAGAACCTGTGGATTTGGTGGGCAGTCTACATAGTGGTGATTATAACCGTAATAGCCGCTGCGGCTCTGCTCGCCAGGAGCAAGAAGAAGCCCTGGCACAAGTAGGCCGCGCCATCTTTTCCTTTTAAATCCACCCATTCAACCTTAGCCCATGGTATCAATGGAAAGGGAACGGCTTGACCTGCTGATAAGCAAAGCCAGGCTGGCGGGCGCCGCCAAGGTCTTCGTGCAGGCGCCTGAGGGACTCAAGACGCAGCTGCAGGAGATAGGCTCGGCTCTTGAGAAGGCAGGGATAAGCGCCGTGCTCTCATGCGAGCCCTGCTATGGGGCCTGCGATATGAGGGACGCCGAGGCCAGGCGCCTTGGCTGCGAGCTGCTTTTGCATATAGGGCATGCGGGATTCGGGCAGATGGCAGCCAAACCAGCGCTGCCCGTGATATACGAGGAGTGCCCGCTGGAGGCTGACCCATCAAATGCCCTCGGGGCGGGCATGAAGGCACTGGAAGGCTTCAGGAGGATAGGACTGGCAACAACGGCCCAATATCTCTACATGCTGGACTCAGTCAAGAGGCTCCTGGAGTCCAAGGGCAAGCTCATCCTCATAGGCAATGGCTCCGCCAATGGCAGGGCGAAGTATCCAGGGCAGGTATTGGGCTGTGACTACGCCGCAGCAACATCCATAGAAGGCAGGGTTGACGCCTTCCTGTTCATAGGCACAGGCAGGTTCCACGCGCTCGGGCTGGCGGCTGCAGTAGGTAAGCCTGTGCTCTTCCTTGACCTTGAAAACAACACATTGGAAGATATGTCGTCGGAGAAGGAAAGGCAGGAACGCATAAGGTTTGCAAGCATCGAGAAAGCCAAGGGCTGTAAAAACTTCGGAATACTCGTGAGCACTAAAACAGGCCAGGCCAACTTCAAGGCAGCCGAGGCGGCCAAGGCGAAGCTGGAGTCCAAGGGCAAGTCAGCCTGGCTGCTGGCCATGGACGCCATAGCGCCTGAAAAGCTGCTCGGGCTGAAGCTGGACTGCCTTGTCAATTGCGCGTGCCCGCGGCTCGCCGAGGACGCTGCGCAGTTCAGGAAGCCCGTCATAAGGCCGGAAGACGTAGAACGGTTGTGAATAAAAATCTTATTGCCAATTGAGACCCATGGACGAAACCCATCTCATAGAAGGCACCAGGAGCTGGAGCGAGCTTGCCGGCAGGCTTGAAGGCAGGCGGGTTCTGGTCAGGAGCGACCTTAACAAGCCGTATGAGGCCAGGCTGGAAGCAGAATTGCCATCATACCGCTTTGTCAGAAACAACGGCGGTAGGCTCTGGATAATGTCGCACTGCGGCCGCTATGGTGAGGACGCGGAGTCGCTTGCATATGCAAAGAAACCTGTGGAGGATGCACTGGGATGCGAGGTGATACTCTTCCCTGATTACGAGGAGGCGGCGCATGCTGATCTTGGCAAAGGCAGGGTTGGCCTGCTGGAGAACACAAGGCTGCGCCCGGAAGACGAGGCAGGAGACCTGAACTACGCAAGGGCTCTGGCAGCATCAGGCGATGTCGTTGTCATCAATGGCGCCAGCGTGTGCCACAGACCGCATGCTTCGGTCACGGGCATACTGGAGTATATGCCGGGTTTTGCAGGGCCTCTTGTCGAGACAGAACATTACAAAATCAGCAGGTTCTCCGGCAAGCCCGCGGGTCATGCTGTAGCCGCGGTTGGCGGTGCCAAGCTGAAGGAAAAAATGAAGCTCCTCGCCCACCTTGCGGGCAATGGTTATGTGGCTGTGCCAGGCGGGCTGCCATTGAATAACGTCCTTCTTGCCAGGGGTTTGAAGGTTGGGAAATCAAAGACAGAAGAGGAAGGCAAAAATTATGTTGACAAGGCGGAGGCACTGCTGTCTGATGAGGATGTTGCAGCGCGCCTAAGGCTTCCAAAAGATGTTGTATGCACGCTTGCGGACCTGACAGACCCGCTGGAATTCCCGGTCAGCCAGATACCTGATGACAGGATGGTGGTTGACATAGTGCCCGATTATTTTGATGATGATATGGCTGTGGCGCAGATGGCCCTGCTTGTGGGTCCGCTCGGACTTTATGAAAAGGGATACAAAAGAGGCACGGAACATTTCGTTGGGCGCATGCCGAAGAACAGCCTGATATTCGGCGCAGACACGGCAAAGTCCATGAAAGGTGTGCCTTATTGTGGTGTGATTTCCTTGGGCGGGGGTTCAGGCGCTGAGCTTTTGTCAGGCAAGGAATGGGTTGCGGTTGACAAGCTCAGGGAAAACGCAAAGAAGTTCAAGTTTCCTTAGCAAATTTTACTATGCCGTACCGCCTAAGCCTGCGCCTGCTGCTTGTAATATGGGTTTATGAAGCTTTCTGCCAATATCATTTATCATAAGTGGTATCATGCCCGGAAGAACGCTCACGCTGGCAGGAGGACTCGGGGCTTACGTATTCGACGAAGCCCCGACCATATACAGGCCGGGGCAGCGCGGCGAAGACCGGTCATACAGAGGCCCAAACATAATCCTCATTGAAAAGTTTCCGACAGAAAAGACGCACAAGCAGCATGCCGACGAGGCCGCAAGGCTGCTCAAGGAAGGCAGGCTTCTCGCCTGCGGAGCATGGACAGTCACAGACCGCCTGCTGGAGGCCGAATCCAAGGAAGTTGAAGAGGGTTTCGTGACAGGCCCGTACGAGCGCACCGGAACGCTCAGGGTTTATTCGCAAAAGCCCGAAGACAGGCATGCCGGCGAGGGCTGGCTCATGGGCTTCGTCGTGGACCACCCGCTGTTTGATGAAAACAGCAATGTCGCGCTTGATTCCGAAGGCGCGCCCAAGTGCCTTGAAGGCGGCTATGTTTTCAAGTGCCCGCTTCCGCTGGCGCATGGCTATCTTAAAGACCTGCCTCCGCAAACACAGGACGCCATTGACATGCTTCATGGCATAAAAGGCGCGAGCCAAATCCTGCCGGATTATGCTTATCTGTCTTCCTTCCCTGAAGATGGTGTTTCTGACAATGTGCGCGGCAGCTGGGACTACGACCGCCGCGAGAGCAGGCGTGTCGGCGTCACTGGCAGCTGGAGGCCGTCGAGCTCGCGCGTGCCCGTGGCCGCCCGAGGAGCCGCGAGCGGGGTTTTGAGGCGCGTCATGGGCGACGAGGAAATCGCTAAGCTGCAAACCCAGCAGGATAGGGCTGCCGATGAGCTGGCGAAACTGGGCAAGGCTTTGGCTGACAGCACAGCTTGGACAATAGAATAATCAGCGCGCGCCCTGCTGCTCTGCCGTCTCTTCGCCTCCCTTCAGCTTGAGCAGTTCCTTGACCTCGGCGAGGCTTATCTCAACGTCCTTGGATATGCGCGCCCTGTCAACCCTGCTGAGCTGCGTCTCCTCCATGGTCGTGATGCTGCTGTTTATCTGGTCAAGCCGCGTCAGCAGCCTGCCCCTCAGCGGGCCCTTCTTCTTCAGCGCGTGCTCGCGTATGCGGTCGTAGCGCTTGCGCAGCTTCCTCACCTTGCGCGACCAGCTGAATAGGTTTATACCAAACATACAATATAAACTTGTGGACGCCTAATTAAAAATGGATATCGTGATTACGATGACCGCTTCAAAGCTGCTTAAAACGCTCAACCCAAAGCAAAGGGCTTACGTGAACCTGAAACTCGCCGACCCGCAGAACGGCGAATACATGCTTGCGGTTTTTCACCTCGTCCCCGGCGGCAAGCTCAACATCCTCCAGTCCGCCTCTGAGGTTGCCGCAGAGTCTTCGACAGGCACGAGCTTCAGGGTCAGGACAGAGACGCCGTTCTCAAGGGAATTGAACGCGCTCGTGTACCATGTCGATGTCAAAAGAGAATTGGTCTGGATAGCCTACCCGTGGAGGCTGTTCGACAGGAGAGGCAACGTGCAGAACATACTAACCTACATCGTCGGCAACATACTCGGCATGAAGGAGATCAGCGCGCTCAAGCTGCTGGATGTCTGGTTTCCGCCCGCGATGCTGGAGCAGTATGACGGTCCAAGCTACACGCTGGATGACATGAGGAAATACCTTGGCGTCTATGACAGGCCGATCCTCGGCACGATAATAAAACCCAAGATGGGACTCACGTCGGCGGAATACGCCGAGGTGTGCTATGATTTCTGGTCCGGAGGTGGCGACTTCGTGAAGAACGACGAGCCGCAGGCAGATCAGGACTTCTGCCCCTATGACAAGATGGTGAGGCATGTCAAGGAAGCGATGGACAAGGCGGTAAAGAAAACGGGGAGGAAGAAGGTGCACTCCTTCAATGTGTCGGCGGCCGACTTTGACACCATGATAAAGAGGTGCGAGATGATAAGGAGCGCCGGTTTCGAACCCGGAAGCTACGCGTTCCTCATCGACGGGATTACAGCCGGATGGATGGCCGTCCAGACGCTCAGGAGGCGCTACCCCGACGTCTTCATACATTTCCACAGGGCTGGGCATGGAGGTTTCACCAGGCCGGAGAATCCGATAGGCTTCTCTGTGCTTGTGCTGTCCAAGTTCGCAAGGCTCGCCGGCGCGTCAGGCATACACACGGGGACGGCCGGCGTAGGCAAGATGAAGGGAAGCCCCGACGAGGATATCGTGGCGGCTCATAACATACTTCATTTCAGGGACACCGGGCATTTCTTCAGGCAGGAATGGGCGACCATACCCGAGAAGGACAAGGATGCCATGCATCTTGTCCACAGGGACATGGCGCATCACGTTATACTGGAGGATGACAGCTGGCGCGGCATGAAAAAGTGCTGCCCGATAATTTCCGGCGGCCTGAACCCGACGCTGCTCAAACCTTTCATAGACCTGATAGGAAGCGTGGATTTCATAACAACGATGGGTGCCGGCTGCCATGCCCACCCAGGCGGCACCAATGCGGGCGCAAAGGCACTGGTACAGTCCTGTGAAGCGTACATGAAGGGTATAGACATAAAGAAATACGCGAAGAACCACCCCGAGCTTGCGGCAGCGATAAGGTTTTTCCCGGCGAAAGCCAAGGATATAAAACACGCGGAGAGTTCTTAGGCTGTGTTGCGATATGAAGTTGAGTTTTCTCGGCGGCGGGAACGAAGTCGGCAGGATGGGCATCCTGTTTGACAACAGCAGGGAGCGCTTCCTCATGGACTACGGCGTCAATGTGGAGACCATGGACGTGCCGCTGGACCCCGGCCTGAACATAAATGCGCTTCTCCTGTCGCACGCGCACCTCGACCACGCCGGGAATATCCCGTCGCTCTACCACCGCGGATGGAACGGCAGGGTTTTTGCGACGCCGATAACCTTCGAGCTCTGCGAGATGCTGCTGCGCGACTCCATGAAGGTCCAGGGCATCAAAGGCATCAACCCGACCTACGGCCTGCAGGACATACTCAAGATGGAGCGCCACAAGGCAGGCATGCAGTTCCGCCACAGGAGGGTGTTCAAGTCAGCCATGGTGGAGTTCAATGACGCAGGCCATGTGCCCGGCAGCGCGTCCATACTCATAGAGTCGCAGGGCAGGCGCATACTCTACACAGGCGACATAAAGTTCAGCGACACCTCGCTGATGAAGGCCGCGTTCAGGGATTATGATGACATAGACGTGCTGGTGATAGAGTCCACTTACGCCTACAAGAACCACCCGCCGAGGAAGGAGATATCGGACAGGCTGAAGGACATAATACAGGGCACGGTCTACGGCGGCGGCTTCGTGCTGCTGCCCAGCTTCGCCGTCGGCAGGACGCAGGAGATGCTGATGGTGGCGTCAGAGCTGGACTTCCCGGTCTTCCTCGACGGCATGGGCATAGGCGCGACAAGAGGAATCCTGGAGCACCCAGAGAACACGAGGAATGCCAAGCTGCTCAAGGAGGCGTTCGGCAGGGCGCACAAAATCAGGAGCATGAGGCAGCGCGACATGGCGCTGGGCGTCCCCTCAGTCATAATAACAACGGCAGGCATGCTCAGCGGAGGTCCTGTGGGCTACTACATCCGCAGGCTATACAACCGCGAGGACTGCTCGCTCATACTCAACGGCTTCCAGATACCAGGCACTCCTGGCAGGACGCTGCTGGACACAGGCAGGTACGTCTATGAAGACCTCGACGTAAAGCCGAAGATGAAGGTGGATTTCCTTGATTTCAGCGCGCACTGCGGCAGGGACGAGATAATAAAGTTCGTGGAGGACGTCTCGCCTGGGAAGGTCTTCCTTGTCCATGGCGAGCGCTCCGACGCCCTGGCAAGCATACTCCAGGACATGGGCTTCGATGCCTCGGTGCCGAAGAACGGCGACGTCGTGAGGGTGGACTGAAACGCAAGGCTTCTGCGACGAGTCACTGACACAAACCACATCTGCGGGCGATGCCCTTCAACAAATGAACCGGTTTTATCCAAACTTTTAAACCATGCATACAATATCTTCCATGGCCAAATTCTTGGAGATTGACGGCTCATACGGCGAATCCGGCGGCCAGATTCTCAGGACAGCAACCGGGCTGTCCATGGTCACAGGCAAGCCCTTCCGCATAACCAAGATAAGGGCAGGCAGGCCGAATCCAGGACTGCAGGCGCAGCACCTGGCGGGCGTAAGCGCGGCAGCAGAGCTGTGCGGCGCGGAACTGGAAGGCGCGAAGCTGGGCTCTACCGAGCTTACCTTCACCCCTGGAAACATGACAAGGGAAAGCCTGGACATCGAGGTCGGGACAGCAGGCTCGGTCGCGCTTGTGCTCCAGACGCTGCTCATGCCGCTTTCCGTCGCAAGGCACAAGACTCATCTAGACATAAGGGGCGGCACCCATGTCGCATGGAGCCCGACAACAGGATACTTCCGCCACGTGTTCTGCGAATACATGAGGATGATGGGCGTGTCAGTCAGGTCAGACACGCACGAATACGGCTTCTATCCAAAGGGCGGCGGCAGGATAACCGTTGACATCGCCCCGTCGGCAAAGCTGAAGCCGCTTGCGCTGGATAAGCGCGGCAGGTATGTCGCGACCGAGGCGTGGAGCAACGCCTCGCGCGAGCTGGCGCGGCCCAAGGTCGCGGAGCGCCAGCTGGGTGGGGCGAGGGTGATGGCGAGGATAGACAGGGAGAACGTGAAATACGTGGAGTCGCAGAGCATAGGCTCTGCCATAACAATTGTCACGAAATTCAGCAACTGCCTGCTGGGCGCGTCGGCGCTGGGCGAGCGCAGCCTGCCTGCGGAGAAGGTGGGCGAGCAGGCTGCGGCAGAGCTTTCGCGCGCGCTTGCGACAGGCGCCACCATGGACAGCTGGATGGCTGACCAGATACTGCCTTACATTGCGCTTGCTGCGGGAAAGTCGGTCATACTTGCGCCGTCGGCGACGAAGCACATGAAGACCAACATCTGGGCCATAGAGAAGTTCCTAGGCGCGAAGTTCAGCATAGAGTACGGCGAGAAGAACGTGGTTGTGAGCTGCGCGGGCTCGGCCTGAAAATACGCATTTGGTGGTATGCACAGCCAAACAACATTATAGCGAATTGCAAAAGTAACGGAACATTTACAATACAATTCGCATATAGCAGAACACTCTGCAAAGTTCCATTATTATTGTGTTCTGCTATTATATGATTTCGTCCAATCAGCGGCAACGAACATTCGCCGAGAGCACAGCCCTTAGTCAGAACCTCACCAGCACCGACAAGTCAGGCTTCTCAAGGTCCACGACGGCAAAGGCGTTGCTGCCCGGGTTCAGCGCGAGGGTCCTGCCTATCTTCTGCTTCCATGAGCCTGTAAGCTGTGGCGATTCGTGTATGTGGCCGTGGAGCGTCAGCATCGGCTGCTTCCTCTTTATGAAACCCAGAACCGCGGTGCTGCCTGCATGCGAGCCGTTGTAGAGCACGTCGAGCTCTGTGTTGGCGGGCGGCGCATGAAAGACAAAGACCGTCCTTCCGGCATCGGTCTTGGACGACAGCTTCCTGAGGTCAGCCGCAATCTCGTCCTCGCTTTTTTCCCAGTCCTTGAGCATGAAGGGCGTCGGCGCTATGCAGCTGTAGCCTGCGATGCTGAACCTGCCGAGCTGGAACACCTTGTTGTGCATGAGCTTTAGCGCGCCGCCGAGCTCGGCCTTCTCCAGCAGGTCTGAGTTTATGCCGAAGTCGTCGTTGCCCATCATGACGAAGACAGGCTTGCCTGAGATGGCGAACCTCTCCAGCCGCGGGACAAGGTAGTACTCAAGGAACGCGCGCTGAACCCTCATGGCGCCGAAGCCGAGGAACGGCGCCATGTCCCCGCCTATCACAAGCGCGGCTATCTCCTTCTTCCCCGCCTCCTTCAGCACCCGCTCGTAGAGCTGCGGGTTGCCGTGGAGGTCCGTGGCGTAAATTATTTTCATAGCCAAAGAAATTGTTGGGGTAGTTTTTAAAACTATCGGCGCGTGTGAATTTTCCCACAGCGGTGACACATGCGGGTTTT
>VGIZ01000011.1 GCA_016867675.1 Candidatus Aenigmatarchaeota archaeon
GCACGTTCTTGCGCACGGCCTTGGACTTTATGTTTGAAGCCGTGCCCTGCTCGTTGCGCAGCTGCTCATTCACCTTGTTGAGGTTGAAACCCTGGGGTATGTAAACCGACACAAGCTCTGTGTGCCTGCCCCTTATCTTCTCCAGCTGCTCTATCAGCAGCTTCAGCCTCTTCGTCGCTGCTTCGTTTTCAGTCATACCTCTCGCCTTCCGTTTGTTGACGGGCTGTCTCCGCTTTCAGCGGGACATGTCTGTGGACTTCGTCCACGATATGCCCGACAGCTTTGCTGTCGGTAGCATGCCTGAGAGTTTCGCTCTCAGTCGCATCGCTTGCTGAATTTGGTGCATGCGAGGGTTTATCTTTCGCCTTCCGTTTGGCTGCGGACGCCTTTCTCTCTTTTGAATCAGTGGCGGATTCAACCGCCTCGCATCCGCTTCAGCGTATTTAATAGAGTTTGATAAACTAATATAATATAGTGCATTCCATGAAAAGGGTGAAGACAGGCATAGCCGGCCTTGACGACATTCTGGGCGGGGGCATACCGCAGAACCAGCTGCTGCTGATAACAGGCACCAGCGGCACAGGCAAGACCATCATGTGCAGCCAGTTCCTCTGGAACGGCGTCAAGAAATTCGGCGAGGCGGGCGTCTACCTGAGCTTTGAGGAGCCCGCCGACGCGATAAGGGAGAACATGAAGGAGTTCGGCTGGGACTTCGGCGAGATGGAAAAGGCGGGCAGGCTGGCGTTCATAAAGTACGACCCGTTCAGGATTGACGAGGTCTTCAACATCCTTGACTCCACCATAAGGGAGATAGGCGCGACCCGCGTGGTCGTTGACTCCATCTCAGCGCTCGGGCTGCACGTCAGGGACAAGTCAGAGCTGCGCAGGATGATATACAACCTGTCCATCCTGCTCAGGAAGCTCAACTGCACCTCGCTCATAGTCTCGGAGATAGTGCACGGCACCGAGCCGAAGCTCTCCCGCTACGGGGTTGAGGAGTTCGTCGCGGACAGCGTCATAGTCCTCTACTACGAGCGCATAGAGTCGGTGTTCAACCGCGCCATACAGGTGTGGAAGCTGAGGGGCTCGGAGCACTCCGAGCGGCTCCACCCCTACCTCATAGACGGCAGCAAGGGCATCGTTGTCAGCTCAGGCGAGGAAGCCTACGTCAGGAGAAGGTAGCGCGCATGAGTTCTGCGCAAGATGCCTGATTGGGCCACGCATTTGTTTGCAGTCCTGCACTTGTCGCGAGCGCATTCGCACAAAAACAGCAGGGCTCAAGCCAAGGTAGCAGGCGGGCTGGCGCATACAAATTCTTATTTTAAGCAAACTTGCCCAATATTATTCCATGGTGGACCTTCCCGGCATCAGGGGCCTTATCAGGAAGAAGATAGAGGAGGCGAAGAAGGAGGCGGTCTACCCCAAGGTCATGTTCAGGGAGCCTCTGCACATCATAGCCCTGCCGAGCTTCAGGGACCCCTCAAGGGTGGACTTCAGCTACCCGCTCATAGAGCCCTTTGCCACAGCGCACATAAAATGGGACGACAGCACCAAGACGCTCAAGTACAATGTCATTGAGCCCGAGATGTCAGATGAAGACGGGGCGATGCTCAAGAAGATGGAGGATGCGCTCACCGAGGTCATAGACGTAAAGATGTCGGCCATCAAGAACCGCTCCGAGCTTGTGGCATACCTGCAGAAGAAGATAAGCCAGATAATGGACGACACCGGCATGAGGATTCCGCAGGACAGGTACATCAGGATAATGTACTACATCATCAGGGACTTTGTGGGGCTCAACCGCATAGAGCCGCTCATGCACGACCCTTACATAGAGGACGTCGGATGCACGGGCACTGACACGTCCATCTACATAATCCACAGGAAGTTCGGCTCCATGGAGACCAACATCATCTACAAGGACTTTGAGGAGCTCAGCGACTTCGTGGTCAAGATTTCAGAGCGATGCGGCCGTTACATCTCCTACGCCAAGCCGCTGCTGGACGGCAGCCTGCCTGACGGCTCCAGGGTTCAGGCCTCGCTGGCAAAGGACGTTTCCACCAAGGGTCCCACGTTCTCCATCAGGAAATTCAGGAGCAACCCCTTCTCGCCCGTTGACATGATGAACCTCGGAACAGCGTCGTCAGCCATGCTCGCATACCTGTGGCTGCTGCTGCAATACGACGCCTCCATGCTGATAGTCGGCGGCGTCTCCACAGGAAAGACCAGCATGCTCAACGTGCTGAGCATGTTCATCCATCCCGAGGACAAGATAATCAGCATAGAGGACACGCGCGAGATAAACATCCCCCACGCCAACTGGGCGCCGTCTGTCACCCGCGTCGGCTTCGGCGTGCCTGAGTCCATGACAGGCAAGAGGTATGGCGAGATAGACCTCTTCGACCTTCTCAGGGAGAGCTTCAGGCAGAACCCTGACTATGTCATAGTCGGCGAGGTCAGGGGCAAGGAAGCCTATGTCATGTTCCAAGGAATGTCGTCGGGCCACCCGAGCCTCGGCACCATGCACGCGGGCTCTGTTGACGACGTCGTCAAGAGGCTGGAGACGCCGCCAATAGAGCTGTCGCCCTCGCTGCTGGAGGCGCTTGACATCATCATCGTCATGGTCAATGCCCAGGAAAAGGGCAAGTCCGCGCGCCGCGTCAAGGAGATTGACGAGATACAGAGCGTGGACCTGAGGACAGGCGGGGTGCACACTGTCAAGACCTTCGGCTGGGTGCCCTCGCAGGACAAGTACAACGAGAACACCATGGCGTCCGAGGTCATACGCAGGATTTCGTTTGACAAGGGCATACCCTACCCCAGGCTGATGGAGGAGATAGAAAAGAGGAAGCGCGTGCTTGAGTGGATGCAGCGGCACAACGTGGTGCAGTACGACGAGGTCTGCAAGATAATCAACCTCTACTACAACGACGAGCCCGCGCTGATGCAATGGGTGGAGAAGGACACCCCGCCCCACGAGGAGAAGGTCAAGGGTCACGTGGAAAAGGCCTGGGAGTCCGTGACCGGGCTGAGGGTTGTCGGGGAGGACGGGAAGTAGAGGCGGCTCATCTTACGTGGTATGTTTTCAGAACATCGCCGTTTTTATCTACAATATCAACCCTGTCTGCTCCATGTTTTTCATCAATACGGCCTCTGTACATCCTTTCAATGACCCCAGAAACTTCTGCAACCGTGTCGCCTTCAGCAACTAATATTGGCGCACATTCATCATCAAACGTGTCAACATGATAAGCGCCGAGCTTCTTTTTGTGACATACAGCCATGAAAACCTTTTAGCAGGAAGCAATAAAAACGCATCTGCCTGCGCGCCACCTTACACCCCAGGATACGTCACGTGCACGAAGGCGAGGAAGCTGATGTTGAGCGCGGGCAGCACGAGCCACGTCATCAGCAGTATGAGCTCGTCTATGGTCATGCCCAGCACGGTGCCTCCGATGAGGCTCATTATCCCAAGCACGGACAGCATCATCAGCGGAGCGGCGACAAGCAATGCCGTGTAGATGTCAGCGTAGGTGGAAAGGGTCTTCAGGTACTTCTCCCTGCGTATCCTGTAGTCGAACATTGCCTTGTCAGCCATCTCGCTTATGTACTCAACAAGGTTGCCTCCCTTCTCTATGGTCTGCGTCATGCCGCCGAGGACCTGCTTCAGCATGTCTGACGGCGTCCTTGCCGCGACCTCGTTTATGGCGTTTATAGAGCTCATGCCGAACGTCCTGATGTTCCTGACAACGAGCTTTGACTGCTCCGCTATCGCGCCGTATTCCTCGTAGTCCGTCAGCATGTCAAACATGAACTCGGGCGGGATGCCCGACGACACTATGGCGTTCATGTGCGCCAGCGCGAAGGGCAGGTCTGTCTCTATGGAGTTCTTTATGCTCGTGGATTTCTGTATCGGGTATATGTAGAACACGAAAAACACCACCGCGGCTGCGAGGACGGGCATGAGCGTTATCACAACTATGGAAAAAACCGCGTCAAAGGCGAGGAGAAATGAAGCCAGCACCGCGGCGGCAACCGAAGCGAAGAATGCAACCACGGTTGTCATGAAAATCGTGCAAATCCACACCTTGAGCGGCATCTCGCTGTTTATGCTCATGAGGTGCGGCTTCACGGAAGCGAAGTATGCCGCATACCTCTCGTAGACGCTGCCGAATATGGCCACGGAAAACCTCCTGTAGAACTTGTAAATCCCCGCCATGATATTGTATTTGCAGGCGGTGTTAAAAAACAATGCCTGTTTTACGAGAGGGTATTGACGAGGGAGTGCAGCATCCTTCTTATCCTGCTGCGATAAATCCCCTCTCGGTTAAGCATGCTTCGGCCGTCTGCGGTAAGCCATGCTGTTTCCACAGGCTGTCCGCCGACATCCCTGAACCCAAATGTCGCCACCCCTATCCCGGCAAAACTATACAGAATATTTTCGTCTTCAGGCAACACTACTTCGCTTTTTCTGTATCTGCGAAGAATTTCGTATACGCGGTCGCTGAGAACCATATGAATAATTGATAGAAATGCATAAAAACACGTAGTGAGAACCTACCTCTTCCTGACGATGCTCCTGTGCCTTGCGCAGGCAGGGCAAGCGTATATCTTGGTCTGCATCATGTTGAAGCCGCGCCTGCCCCAGCCGGGCATTCCCCTGAGCAGCGGGTCGTTTATCCTGATGCCCTTGACAATCGGGAAGGTCTTGTACCTCGGCACAAGCTTGCCGCAGAACCCGCAGCGGACGGTGTTCTCCCTGCCCCTGGTCTTGGTGTGGTCCCATCCCCTCTTGTATCCGTGCCTCGACATATGCCTTGCGCCTTGATATTATAGCCGAAACCGCTTGTATCATTTGGTCAATGCGGCATTTCAATTTATTTTAAATTATATTAGACTTTCCTTTCCTTGTGGATCGCCCTCAGCTGCTTGGACTTGCATTTCCTGCACTTGACCTTTCCCGCCCTTATCTTGGAGAAGTCCGCCCTTATCTTCGCGCCGCACTTCATGCACACGAAAACGCGCAGGAAGAGCCTCTTCTCAGCCTCGGGAAATTTCTGCTTGCCCATCAAAGCACCCGGCGACAACCGCTATAGACCAATAATGCCGCATGTGGTTTATAAGCTTGCCCTGCGCGGCATTCTTATTTTGCTGCGGTTTGAAAATACAAGCAGCATTATCGCTCCGACCACGAAGCCGATGGCAAAGCTCGTGGAAACGCCGCCAAGGACCATGCCTGTCACCATGTTTCCTGCCTCTGTCTTGGCCTTCAGGTCCTCAATGCTCGCAGCCAGACCCTTTGTTTCCTCCTTTACGGATTCCAGACCCTTCTGCGATTCCGCAAGCGCCTGCAGGCTGCTTTCGGTTGAGTTAATCCTCCTGTTTATCTCGCTGATTTTGCCGCTGACAGCGTCAATCCTTGCGCTGACATCGGCAAGCTCCTGCAGCGTCTTCACATCCTCCTGCAGCGCCTCTATGGCGTCTTGGCTGAGCGTGGTTGAGATGACAAGCCTCGCTATCTCGCTGCCGTCTGCCAGTATGCCCACTCCGTAGCTGCCTAGCTGCGCGTCCGAAGGCACGGAAACCTTCACGGGCACTATGCCTGTCAGCGACGGATGGACGACAATTGCGCCGCTGCCGCCGAACGAAACCCACCCCGCCTTTTCGCCTGATGCCGTTATGTTGGCGTCCGCTGAGACGTCCTGAACAACAAGAAGGACCTCGCTGCTTCCGCCTATCTCAGCCACCACATTAATGGTTCGCTGCCCTGACGGCACTGATATGGCTGCTGCCATGGACGCCGTCATGCACAAAACAAGCAATGCCGCAAACGCAGGCAGCAGGCCATTGGTCTTCATATACCCTTATTTTATAAGATGATTATTAATATCTGCAAATGCGCGGAAAATTTCTCGCAGAGGTAGCCAAACGGCCAGGCGCTCGCCTGCAGCAAGCCTTTTAAGAAAAGGCTTGAGCGAAAAACGTTGGAGAAAAGCTTGCAGACAGCGGGTCAACCGGGTTCGACTCCCGGCCTCTGCTTATGAATGTTAGGAAGAAACAGACGCAGTTCTACTTCTTCTGCGGCAACCAGTAGCAAAGCTGGCCGTTAAGGGAGGAGTGGGAAAGACCTCAATCGCGTCAGCAACGGCGCTCTGGTTCTCAAGGCACGGGAGGAGGACGCTTGCGGTTTCCATAGACCCCGCCCACTCCCTTTCGGACTCGTTTGAGGAGAGGATAGGGCACGAAGTGAAGCAGCTGGAAAAGAACCTTTACGGAATGGAGATAGACCCTGCGAAGTCCATGCAGGAATACAAGGACAAATTCATGCCTAAGATAGAGAACAGCTTCCTCGGCTCCATGGGGCTGGAGGACACATTCGACATCGCGGGCATGACTCCGGGCATGGACGAGATAGCTGCGTTTGACAGGTTCCTGAAATACATGAACTCGGACGAGTATGACGTCATAGTCTTTGACACCGCTCCTACAGGCCACGCCCTTCGCTTCCTGTCGCTGCCCGACGTCCTCGACAGCTGGGTCGGAAAGATGATAAAGATAAGGATGCAGTTCGCGGGCATTGCGGGGCTCGTGGGCAGGCTGCTGCCGTTCGGCAGCAGGAGTAAATCTGCCGCGGATGCGGCTAGTGGCGAGCAGCCGGAAAAATTTGGAGCAGAGCAGCTGGAGGCGATGAAGCAGCGCATAAAGGCGGCTAAGGAAATCCTGTCAGACCCGAAACGGACGCATTTCAGCCTTGTGCTCATACCCGAGGAGATGAGCATATTCGAGAGCGAGCGGTCGCTTGAGGCGCTGAAGGCATACGGCATACCGGTCGAGGGGGTTGTCGTGAACAACATCGTGCCCGAGAACACGCACTGCAGGTTCTGCAGCGAGAGAAGGCAGATGCAGGAGGCAAGGCTGAAACTCATCAGGCAGAAATTCAGGAAGTGCGGGATAAAGGAGCTTCACCTTTTCGCGGAAGAGGTCAAGGGCGCTGTGATGCTGGAGAGAGTCGGCCTGCTGCTTTACGGGAAATGATGTCGCTGGACATGCAGGGGTGACAGCCTTTCTCGCATTCGGAGGCAACCCAAACCTATGTTGCAGATGCATACCCACCAAAGGCGCAAATCTTGAGCAAAGAACACAATTTCATTCGGGCATCTCGCATATAAAACAGCCAACCAACAATACAGCATGCCATCCAAGCAGGGCAAGAAGATACCGAAGGACGACGTTCTTGAGTTCGTGGTGAGGGACATACTCAGGCAGAGGAGCGTGGACACACAGAAGGAGCTGGCGGAGCTTGCCAACAGGAGGTTCGCTGCCTCAGGCTCCTCGTTCAGGGTCTCGCCTGCAAGGGCAAGGCTGGCGGCATTGGGGATAGGCGCGAAGATAGTCATAAGGACAAGGAAAGGCGAGGCGCCGAAGAGATGCCCTGGCTGCGGTCACAGGCTCGCGAAGACCTTCATGCGCAACCTGAAAGGCAGGGACGCCGTCTATGCGATGAGATGCCCCCGCTGCGGCTACGAGGGCAGGCTCGGCCACTGGCTGCCGAGCCGCTATGGGTTCGGCAGGCTGTGAAAATCAGAAGCTTCGTTTATTCTCGTTGTACCAGTCGATGACCCTGTCCAGCACGATTTTGAACCACGGCGTGTAGGCTTCGGGATTTGCCTTCACATCCTTCCTAAGCTCATCAAGCCCCACCCATCTGAAGCCCGCGGCTTCCTCTGGGTTCGGCTTCACCACACCGTCAAACCTGCCGACAAAGACGTGGTCCAGCTCGTGCTCTGTCAGCCCGTTGCTGAACTCTGTTCTGTAGGTGAACTTGAATATCTCCCTGAGCGGGACGTCAAAACCCATCTCCTGCTTCAGCTTCCTGTGCGCGGCCTGCCCTGTGGTCTCGTCAGGGTGCTGGTGGCTGCAGCAGGTGTTCGTCCACAGGCCTGCGCAGTGATACTTGTCCATCGCCCTCTGCTGGAGCAGCATCTCGCCCCTGCTGTTGAAGACAAAAACAGAAAACGCCCTGTGCAATCTGCCCCCATTCTGGTGGGCTTTCAGCTTCTCTTCGCTGCCCGCCTCCCTGTCATTCTCGTCAACAAGCACTATGAGCTCTTTGACCATAAATCACACATGAAAACTGCATCTCTAAAGAATATAAAGTTAACAACCAAATAATCTGCATGAAATCGGGTGGGCTTGTTCTGGCATTCGCGGTCGCATTGGCGCTGTTTGCAGCGCCGGTGCTTGCCGAGCCTGTATCAATATCAGTGACTCCGAACGAGATAAAGAGCGACGTTGATGTGAACAATGTCTATTCCGTGACCATAACGAACAACCAGGGCAGCCCTGACACGTTCAAGCTGAACCTTGACGGGCCCTACATCTGGTGGGGGCCGACATTCGCCCTGCCTGTCAGCCTGCTGTCAGGCGAATCCAAGACGTTCGGCATGTCATTCTTCCCGACAGGCGACCGCTTCGGCAGGTTTCCCTACACGCTTTCCATAGCATCCGTAAGCAACCCATCGGTCTCCGACAGCGCCGGCTTCTACCTTGACGTGGAGCCTGTGCGCATCAACGACATCACGCTTGCGAGGAGCGGCGGCACGCTGAAAGCCGACATTGTGGCCGACTCCCTCAAGAGAAGGGACATTTCATTCGCCCTGTCGCTCAGGACAGCAGGCGGGGATGTTGTGGCCAGCTCATCCTTCGCCAGCCAGATAGAGGGCGCGCAGAGCGTATCAGGCTCAATTGACCTGCCTGCAAACCTGCTTGCGGGCAGCTACACGTTCTTCGTTGAGGCGACCACAGAAGGCGCAACAATAAAAAAGACCCAGCCGTTTGTCCTTGACCCCATGCACAACGTCGTCAAGACAAGGGCTGAGGTTGATACGGCGCTCTACAAAGAGGTGACCATAACGCTCACAAACCAGGGGAACGTCGTTGAGGACAACTACAAGGTCGCGGAGACCACTGGCGCAGACCAGCTGGTCGGCTTTGTCACCGCGCCAAATGACTGCACCACCGGTGCAAGCGGCAGCACCTGCAGCTATGTCATAAACGGGCTTGTGCCCGGCGCATCAGCGCAGATAGTCTACCACATAGAGTTCTGGCCCACGCTCATGCAGTACATCGGCGCATCGGTCGCGGTGATTGCAATACTTGGATTCACGTTCATCCGAAGGACAAGCCCGAAGATAAGGAAGACCTCAACCGCGCTCGGCGACGGCAGGCACAGCGTTGTGCTTGAGGTAAGGAACCCCTTCGTGCACCACCTCAACAACGTCGTTGTCCGCGACTTCGTCCATCCCATAGCCAGCGTCGTCCATGAGGAGATAGAGTCGCTGAAGCCCGTTGTCAGGAAGACCGAGGCGGGGACAGAGCTGATATGGAAGCTGGGCGACGTGAAGCCGAAGGAGACGCGGCTGCTGAAGTACGGCGTGCAGTCCGTGTTCCGCGGCGGCGGCATAAGCGCGCCCAAGGCCTACATGAGGTTCATGAACCCCAAGGGCAGGAGCTTCAGGATTTTCTCGAATGCGCTGTGAACCTAATTCTAGCGGCATGGCTGAGTGGCTGTTCTCAGATGCCTATCGGCATAGCGGCACGGTCCCTCCCAAACGCTTAATATCAAACAAATTAACAATCACAAGGAGTTGAAGCCATGCAGACGGAAACAATCTTAAAAAATCAGCAATCAATACATTTTGATATGGAAGTGAACAAAGTATATACTGTTGATTGCATAGAAGGAATGCAGAAACTAATAGATGAAAAAAGCATAGATATAATTGTGACATCTCCGCCATACAACATTGGCGTAAGATATAATTCACACGTTGATAATTTGCCTTATGAGGATTACTTGAATTGGATGGATATATTCGGCAGGCTATGTAGCAAAATTTTGAAGGACAGTGGCTCTCTTTTTTTCAACATAGGTGACAAGGTAAGTGATGAATTCAAGGCTTTTGAGGTTGCGCAAAGAATAGCGAAATCGCTTACGCTTCAGAACACGATACATTGGGTGAAGTCAATAGCGGTTCCTGAATATGATATAAATATTGGTCATTTCAAACCAGTAAACAGCGATAGGTTCCTAAATAATTGCCATGAATACATATTTCATTTCACAAAGAGCAAATCGGTGCCGCTAAATAAGACAGCAATAGGAGTTCCCTACGCAGATAAGTCCAACATAACAAGATGGAAACACGGCACGTCGAACGGTGATTCTAGGGATAGGGGAAATGTGTGGTTCATACCATATGATACCGTTGTGTCCGAAAAGGAGCATCCGGCGGCATTCCCAAGAAAGCTTCCCGAGATGTGCATCAAGCTGCATGGTTTTAATGACAAAACCATTGTTCTCGATCCGTTCATGGGTTCCGGGACGACTTGTGTGGTAGCTAAAAATATGGGCTGTAAGTTCATAGGTTTTGAGATAGACAAGGAATATTCAAGAATGGCTATGGAGAAATTGTCGCAGAAAAAGATATCTGCCTAGATAGTCTTGCAGTCCTTGTATATCATGGGGTTGTTGGCATTGAACTCAGGCTTGAAGTTGACTTTCAGGCTGTATAAATCAACTATTCTGAATCCCTTCACTATGAACGGGCTCCTGTTTTTCTCGCCCTTCGATTCAACCTCAAAACCTATTAGTATGTGCGGGCACGAGCGGTTCACCTTAAATTTCTCTTTTTCTGTTGGTTTGAAATAGAATGTCCTAAGGGTTGATTCTTTCGTCTTTTCCTGATACGTCTTTGTTTCTGCATAAATCGTTTTATTGTTGAACTCAACTACAATATCCGGGTAGCCAGATGATTGCCTTTTTCCAGATGATATATGAGGCCGCGATGCCTTGAAACCCCGTATTGATTGTATCAACCCCATAAGCTGTCCGTCAATGTAATTTCCCAA